>JAPPFU010000106.1 GCA_028875085.1 Chloroflexota bacterium | reverse complement strand
GTGGTGGAGGAGTCGGTGAGGGCGACCTCGTCGGGGGAGCAGTTGATGAACCGCGCCACCTCCGCCTTGGCATCGTCGATGGGCGCTTGGTAGCGAAAGAGGCCCATGCGCCCGGCGCGCATGCCGTCCGGGTCGGCGCCGCGCGCGGCGGCCTCCTCGGCGTAGCCGTCGGCGATGGCGCTCCGGGCGGCGCTGCACAACGGCCCCCACGAGCCTGCGTTGATGGCCACAACCTCGTCCGGCAGGTTCAACTCTCTGCGCACGTAGGCGACTTGCTCTTCGGTCGTCATCGCGCCTCCTCCTGATGCCGTCGCGCCGGGATATGGGAGAGGGGGGCGGCCCCCCCCCCCCCCCCGCCCGCGGCGGGGGGGGGTTTTTGGGGGGGGGGGGGCCGCCGCCCCCCCCCCCCCCCTCTCTCGCTAGCCAATCGAAAGGCCGGCTAGTTGTCCAGCCACATGCGCTCGCGGTTGCGGGCGCCCGCGCCTGCCGCGAAGCCGAACTCCCAGCCCTTCACGTGGGAGTGAATGATGAAGTTGGCCTGGGGCGACATGGCGTCCGCCACCGGGAGGTCTTCGAGGAGGATGTCCTCGATCTGGCGCACCAGTTGCAGGCGCCTCTCGGGGTCGAGCTCGACGCTCTGCTCTTGGAAGAGGCGGTCGATCTCGGCGCTGCTGTAGTGCATGGTGTTGCGCACCGCGCCGGTCACGTACTGGTTGGCTAGGCTCTCGTCCGGGTCGGCGGTGAAGAGCGTCCACCACATCGGGGTGAGGTGGAAGTCGCCCGAATCGGTTCGCGGGTTCCAGACGGCGAAGTCTTGGATGTCGAGCTCTGCCCTGATGCCGAGCTTGGCGAGTTCGGCGGCGAAGAATTCGCCCATGTTGATGGTGCCGCTGAAGTTCACCGTCAGCATGTTGACGTCGTCGAGGCCATCGCCGTAGCCGGCCTCCTGCATCAACGCCTTGGCCTGCTCCACCTCTTCGGCCTTCTTGTCGCCCGTGCCCCAGCCGGGGAGGACGTTCCATATCTCATCGTCGGGGCGTCCGTAGATGGTGAAGGCCATAGGCAGGCCGGGGAAGGAGTTGCCGTTCCAGAGCGCCTGGCTGTACGCCTCGCGGTCGATGACCAGGTTGACCGCTTGGCGCAGCTTCAGGTCGTCGAAGGGCGGCTTGGAGACGTTGAAGAACAAGCCGACCGGAGACTGCGGCGGCGCGTAGCGGAGGCGATTGACCTCGCCGCTCGCCACCAACTCTTCGATCTGGGGGTCGAAGGAGGGCGGGATCGGGTTCAGCGTGCGCATGTACTCGATGCGCCCGGTGAGGAACTGGCTCAACGCCACGTTCTCGTCCTTGATGACGAAGGTCATGATCCCGTCCAAGTAGGGGAGCGGCTGGCCGTCGTCGCCGAGTTCGTAGTAGTTGGGATTGCGCTCCAACTCGATGAAGGAGCTGGGCTGGAGCGCCTTCATCATGAAGGGGCCACTGCCGATGGGGTTAGTCGCCGCCTCCTCCAGTGTGGTGTTCTCCTTGACGATGACGGCCGCGCCGAGCACCAGCAGCTGCGGGACGAACGCGGAGGGCTGCTTGAGATGCAGTTCTACGGTGTAGGGGTCGGGCGTGGTAACGCCGTCCCTACTCTCCCCGTCCTTGCTGTAGGTGGCGTCGCCCATGGTGTCGTCGACGTAGTCGCGCAGGTAGCCGATGGCGCGCGAGGCCATGTCGTCGACGAGGCCTTGAATCATGGCCAGCGAGTACTTCACGTCGGCGGAGGTGAGTTCGGAGCCGTCGTGGAACGTGACGCCCTCGCGAAGGTTGAAGACAAGGGTCTTGCCGTCGTTCTCGACCGACCACGACGTGCAGAGGTCGCACTCGATGTCGGTGCCGCGCGGGTTGTGCAGCAGTTGGCTGTATATCTCCGACACGAAGGGGTTCAACGCCTGGCGGTGCGGGTCGAGGACGATGTCGCAGCAGGTGTAGCTCTGGAGGATGCCGCCGCGCTTGACCAGAATCTGTGGCGTGGGCGTGGAAGTGGGGACGGGCGTCGGCGTGGGGCGCGTCTGCAACTCGCCCGGTGTCGGCGTTGGCCGCGGCGTGGGGGTTGGGGTTGGCTCGCCAGGCATCATCGCCGTGGTTGGCGTGGGCGTGGCGGCGGGCGGCGAGGTGGGTGTCGGAGTCGGGTCGTCGCCACAGGCGACGATGGCGACCGCAACGAGCGCCGCAAGCACGGCGGCGGACAACAGACGGAGCATGAGTGCGCGCATTTCGTTCTCCTCCCCTAAGCCGCGCCTGTCTATCACCATTGACTGGGCGCGTCAAATTAACATTCGCAAAGCGCGAGCGTGTTGGCGCCGATAGCCGTAACGGAAGGGAGCATTCGGGCGCGCTTTAGCGTCCCCGGAGGCGCGGGTCCCAAACGTCGCGCAGCGCGTCGCCGAACAGGTTGAAGCCGAGCACGAGGATGGTGATGGCCGCGCCTGGGAATATGACAAGCCAGGGCGCCGTGGTGGCGTGCACCAGGACGGAACCGGCAAGCATTCGGCCCCACGACGGGGCGGGCGGAGGCACGCCTAGACCGAGGTAGCTGAGAGCGGATTCGATGAGGATAGCCGAACCGAGTTGGACCGAGGCGACGACGATGATGGGAGCGAGAACGTTCGGCAGCAGGTGGCGGAAGATGATGCGCATGTTGGAGGCGCCGACGGCGTGGGCGGCCTCCACGAAGACATTGTTCTTCACCGACAGCGTCGCACCCCGCGCCACTCGCAGGGCCGGGGGGGCGAAGCTGATGCCGATGGCCCAGACCACGTTCCACAAGCCGATGCCGAACACGGTGATGAACGCCATAGCCAGCAGGATGCCCGGGAAAGCAATCATGATGTCGGTCAAGCGGGAGAAGAAGTCGTCGACACGCCCGCCGATGAATGCGCTGAAGATGCCAAGAATCGCGCCTATGGTGGTGCCCATGCCGATGGACGCGAAGGCGACGATGAGCGAAACGCGCGCGCCGTAGACGATTCTGCTGTACAGGTCGCGCCCGAACTCGTCCGTGCCCAGCCAGTGATTGAAGCTCTGGCCCACCTTGATGGCGGTGAAGTCGGCGATGAGCGGGTCGTGGAAGGTGATGATGGGAGCAAACAAGGCGGCAAGGACAGTGATGAAGACGATGAGGAAGCCGAGGGCGCCCAAGGGCTTGCGCCGCGTGAAGCGCCATGCGGCGACGCCCCTGCGATGCAGCATGGCTGCGGCGCCGCTTGCCGCGCCCGGCCTGTCCGCTGCTTGTGTCCTGGTTGCCGCTTCGGCGCTCATCGCATCACCACGCTAGGAGTAGCTGATCCTGGGGTCGAGCCACGCGTAGACGATGTCGACCACGAGGTTGAGGAGGACGACGACGACCACGGAGATGAGCACCAGCGCTTGGATGACCTCGTAGTCGCGCGTGCGGATGCTGGTCAGCATCAGCGAGCCCAGGCCGGGGATGGCGTAGACGGTCTCGAGGATGACGGTGCCCGCCAGCAAGAACGCGAAGGTTACGGCGCTGAGGCTGATGACAGGGATGAGGGCATTGCGGAGGGCGTGGCGGATGATGACGGCGCCGGCCATAAGCCCTTTGGCGCGCGCGGTGCGGATGTAGTCCTCGCCCAGCACCTCCAGCATCGAGGAGCGCGTCATCCTAGCGGCGATGGCCGCGCCGCCGACGCCGAGCACCAACGCCGCCGGGCCGAGTTGGAGCATATTGTTCCCGGGGTCCTCCCACAGGAGAAAGTAGCCCAGCGGAGGGCTCCAGTTGAAGACGCGCGAGGTGAACAGGAGCAGCATCAGCGCCACCCAGAACTGCGGCATCGCAAGAAAGAGGATCGACCAGAAGCGCGAGATGGTGTCGACCGCCTTGTCGCGGCGCATCGCGGACACGATGCCCAGCGGTATGCCGATGGCGAAGGCGAGTATCTGGCCCATGACGGCCAGCTGGACGGTGAGGGGCAGGCGCGAGGTTATCTCGTAGGCGACGGTGCGGTGGGTGAAGGCGGATTCGCCGAACTCGCCGCGCAGCGCGTTCCCTATCCATACGAAGTACTGCACGGGCAGTGGGCGGTTCAGGCCCAGTTCCTCGCGTATCGCTTCGATGGCCGCTTCGCTGGCGACGCCGGAGGCGTCGGTGCCGAGCGCGATGAAGAGCGCCACGTCGCCAGGCAACACGCGCAGAACGAGAAACACGACGAGCGTCGAGGCGAAGATGGTGGGGATGGCGATAATCACGCGCCGCAGGATGTACTGCCCCACCTACGCCTCCTTCCCGCGTGCCACGCCGCGCTGGTTCATGTCGGCGCTCTCCATCATGCCTTGATGCACGCCGCCCATTGGCCGGGGCGGATCTCGCGCAGTTCGGGTCTGGCCGCCTTACACGCCTCCTCCGCCAAGGGGCAGCGCGTGTGGAAGACGCAGCCGCGCGGCGGGTCTTGAGGACTAGGCACCTCTCCCTGGAGGACGAATCGCTCGCGCTTGGCCTCCGCCTCGGGGTCAGGGACGGGGGCGGCGGCGAGGAGCGCGCGCGTGTAGGGATGCGCCGGTTCGGAGAAGACGTCCGTCTCGCCGCCGAACTCCATCACCTGGCCGAGGTACATCACGGCGATGCGGTCGGCGATATGGCGCACCACGGAGAGGTCGTGCGCGATGAAGAGGTAGGTGAGGTTGAACTCGGCGCGAAGCTCCTCCAGCAGCGTGATGATCTGGGCCTGGATGGAGACGTCGAGGGCGGAGACGGGCTCATCGCAGACGATGAAGGCGGGGCTGACGGCGAGAGCGCGGGCGATGCCGATGCGCTGGCGCTGGCCCCCGCTGAACTCGTGCGGGTAGCGGCCGGCCATCTCGGGGTTGAGGCCGACGATGGAGAGCAACTCCGCCACTCTGGCGCGGTAGGCTGCCCTGCCCTGGGCGAGCCGGTGGATGATCAGCGGCTCGCCGATGATCTGCCCGGCGGTCATGCGCGGATTCAGCGAGCTGTAGGGGTCTTGGAAGATGATCTGCATCTCGCGGCGAACACGGCGGGCGTCGGCGGGGCGCAGTTCGGTCAACTCTTGGCCCCGGAAGGTAACCTTGCCGGAGGTGGGCCGGGTGAGTTGAAGGATGCTGCGGCCCAGCGTGGTCTTGCCCGAACCGGACTCGCCGACGACGGCGAGCGTCTCGCCCTGGGTAAAGTCGAGGCTCACGTCGTCCACGGCCTTGACTGTGCCAACCTGGCGGCGGCGAATCAGGCCCTTGGTTACGGGAAAGTGCACCGACAGGTTGCGCACTTCGAGGAAGGAGGCGCCGTTGGTCTGCGTCATGGCTCGGCGCCGCTACCGGGCGGCGGCGACCTCCGCTATCTGCCAGCAGGCGGCCTCGTGCCCGCCGCCAACCGATTCAAGGATAGGCGTGTCCGTCGCGCAGCGCTCGACGGCGTAGCGGCAGCGCGCTTCGAAGGCGCAGCCGGGCGGAAGGTTGCCCAGGTCGGGCGGCTGGCCCTGGATGGGGTCGAGGCTCTCCGTCTTGGGCTGGTCGAGGCGCGGCACCGACTTAAGGAGGCCGAGCGTGTAGGGATGGCTGGGGTTGGCGTAGACCTGGGCGGCTGAGCCGCGCTCGATGATCTTGCCGGCGTACATCACGTTCACGTCGTCGGCGTAGCGGGCGACGACGCCCAGGTTGTGGGTGATGATGATGAGCGAGACGCCGAGGCGCTGTGTCAGCTGTTTCATCAGTTCGAGCACCTGCGCCTGGATCGTCACGTCCAGGGCGGTGGTCGGCTCGTCGGCGATGACCAGCTTGGGATTGCAGGAGATGGCCATCGCGATCATCACGCGCTGGCGCATGCCGCCGCTGAACTGGTGGGGGTACTGGGTGAGGCGGCTCTCCGCGTCGGGGATGCCGACCTGGCGCAGCAGGTCGGCGGCGCGGCGGTCGGCGTCGTAGCGGCTCATATCGAGGTGGAGCTCAAGCGCCTCGGTCAACTGGCGTCCGATGGTGAGGACGGGGTTCAAGGAGGTCATCGGCTCCTGGAACACCATGCCGATCTCCTTGCCGCGGATGCGGCCCATCTCGTGCTCTTTGAGGCTCAGTAGGTCGATTCCGTCGAACAGGATGCTCCCGCTCACGATGCGGCCGGGGGGCCAGGGGATGAGGCGCATAACGGAGAGCGCGCTAACGCTCTTGCCGCAGCCGCTCTCGCCGACGAGCGCGAGCGTCTTGCCCTCCTCCAGCGTAAAGGAGACGCCGTCGACGGCCTTAACGAGGGCGTCGTCGGTCATGAACTGCGTGCGGAGGTCGTTGACCTCGAGCAGGGTTGTCACGGCGCCGTGCGCCTGAGATGGATGCGCCCGTTCATAGACGCCAAGTCATACCACAACGCGGGAATGCGCGCGCGGATGGCATTCGCGCACCGTCAAACCGCGCACGGCGGCGCCCGCGTAGGGCTGATTCCGCCGTTGCGCGCACCATGCGCCGTTCATCGGAGCGCCGTCAGCGTTCCGTCCGTCGTCAGCACCAAGACACGCCCTCCGGCGAGCGCGGGCGGCGATTCGATAGGCGCGTCGGTCGCGTGGAGCAGGCGCGCCGTACGGTCACGCGCATCGACGGCGTGCAATCCGCGTTCGGAGCCGACGAGCACAGTAGCGCCGCTGACTGTAGGCGCCGAAAGATACGCCGCGTCCATATCCAGGCCCCACAGCGATTCGCCCGTGTCAGCGCTCAGGGCGTGGAGTCCGCCGCCGGGCATCGTTACGTAGAGCGCACCGTCGGCCAGGGCGGGCGCGCTCTGCAACGGCTCATCGGACAGCGCGTGCGCCCACACCAGGCCCTTGGCAATGGGCAGGTCATTGAGCATGCCCCACGCGTAGAGGTTCGTCTTCCAGTAGTTGAAGCCCTTCTCTAACGGATATTCCAATGCGCGCCAGTCGATCGCCCACACCCGCCCGTCGCCGGACGCGGCGTACAGCGCCTCATCGCCGAGCAGCGGCGAATCCGCGACAGGCCCGGCGCTCTCGAAGACGAGGCGCTTCTTGCCCGTCTTCACGTCGATGAGGTGCATCGCGCCGCCCGACGACGCGGCGGCAACGACGGCGGCGTTCACGGCGGGCGAGCCCACGATCCAGCCGCCGCTGTCGTAGGCCCAGCGCAGCGCGCCCGTCCGCGCGTCCAACGCGTAGAGGAATCCGTCGGCGCCGCCCAGGTAGAGCGTCCCCTCATACACAGCG
>JAPPFU010000219.1 GCA_028875085.1 Chloroflexota bacterium | reverse complement strand
GCGGATACTGGTTCCTCAGCCTTATCGAGAATGTAGCGAATAGCCCCTTTGACATCCTGCTGCCTGGCGACTGGTGAGTTTGTACCATTTGTACCAGCTACTACTAGGCCGGCTTTGATGAGCAACGACCGCTCGACACTGGTATCGAATGATTCGTTGCGGATGTATTCGACCAAAGGCTGTACATCCTCGCCAACCTCTTGCCGCCAATCGTGGAAGCAAGCCGCCAACACGCGGAGCACGGTCACGTTATAGGCAAAGGTCTCGGGGCGCCTCACTGGTATCAGCGAAGCACTGTCGACTTCCTGGTCCAGAAGCTGTTCATATTCCCTGCAGACAGATGGAAGGAAGTTGTCCGTCCATTCGAGGCCAAGTTCGACTACCGGCTGGTAGTTAGCCTGGAATTCGCGGTTGCGCTCCCGGCTCACGCGCCCGTAATATCCAAACACAAGCGTTTTCAAGATCGTAGCGAGTTGGTTGAAAGCCAGAAGCTTCGGACTTGTGCGGGCTACCGTACTTCGCTCCCACTCAACGATGTCCTGCAGAAGCTCGCTTTGCTCAGCAACTTTGTCTGCAGCGAGGTTAAACGGATCTCGGTCATCGAATCGAGCGCGAGTGACTGCCTCTATCGGCTTAGTCCGCGCCGCATCTGCGAACATTCGCTTCAGTGCGTTGATGTCTCCTTCCATGTACAGCACGACAGGAATCGATTGCTTTTCCATGGATTGGAGTTTGGTTTGAGTTTGGGACAACTTGTTGCGGAGCGAGGCGATGAGTTCTTTATCGCCTTTGTTCTTTATTGCCTCATTCAGTTGCTGCTCATACTCTCTCTCATAGTTGCGCAATCTGGCAAGCAAGTCGTGGATTGCCCGACGGCGATGCTGTCCGTCAAACATTTTGATTGCGCTCAGGCGATTGAGAGGTATCTGAAGCGTGCCGAGCTTCTCGCTCGGCGTGCCCGCTTCGTCCTCGAACCGAACGAAGCGCACTGCCTCTCGCTCTACCCCAAGCAGTATGCCGCCAAGCACCCAGTCAGGCTGCTGGTCCAAGTACCATTCGATCTGCTTGGCATGGGATGGGGTGAGCCTGCGATTGGCGTCCTTGACCACATCCTCATCTACGCGTGGTGGGAATACGCCGTCCAGCTGGGCAAGGTCAAGGGGAAAGGTGAACACCTCACGCCCGCCCTGTTCGTACCGCTGGGCTTGTACCTCGAACAGTTGCTCTCGTGGGGCCGGGACTATCAGCGACATAAATGCCTCCTTGTAGTAGCGCTTGAGTAAGAGCTACCATAGCCCACTGCGCATCTGCTTGTCAACCCCCTGATTCAAAGCCTCACCTGCAAACGGGGTGACGGCCAGGGCAACCCACCGGTCGCCCCTACGGAAGCGCGGGAGGGCGGCGCCCGCCCCCTACCCCGCTACCACTGGACGAACATCGGCATGACGACGTGGACGTAGGCGTCGTCGTCCACGGGGCGGATGACGCCGGGGCTGGAGGGCGAGGTCATCTCGAGGGCGACCTTCTCCTTCTCCAGCACGCCGAGCACGTCGGTCAGGTAGCGGGAGTTGAAGGCGATGCGTCCCTCGCCGCCCTCCACCTGCGCCTCCAGCTGTCCCTCGCTGTCGCCGATCTCCTCGGCGCGGGAGGAGATGGTGAGATGGCCGGGCGCGTTCTCGCCGGGCTCCATGCGCAGGCGGATGATGCCGCTGCCGTCCTTGGCGAAGATGGACGCCGTGCGGGTTACGCGGCGCAGTTCGGCAAGGTCGACCACCGCCCGCGTGTCCTTGGACGTGGGGACCAACTGGTTGTAGTTGGGGAAGGTTCCCTGGATGAGCTGCGAGACGATCTCGATGTCCCGCAGGCGAAAGAGCACCTGGCTGCGCTGCGGATTGACGACGAGGTCGACGGGCGCGTCGCCCTCGATGAGGCGCTCCACCTCCGCCATCGTGCGCGCGGGGACGATGGCCGTCAGTTCCTCCTCGACGGCGGTCAGGAGGGGGGCGCGGTGGACGGCGAGGCGGAAGCCGTCGGCGGCGGCGAGCGTGACCTGCTCGCCCTCGAAGTGCATGTTGACGCCCGTGAGCACGGGGCGCGAGTCCTCGAACGCGGCGGCGAAGACCACCTGGCGGATGGCGTCGCGCAGCGCCTTGGACGATATCTGCGTAACCACGCCCTCGGTCGGCGTCGGGATGGGCGGGAACTCGCCGGCGTCGGCGCCGTGCATCGTGGCGTTGGTGCGGTCGCCCTTGATCTCGATGCCCGTGCCCGCCTCAAGCGTCTTGACGCTGATGGTCTGCGGTTCGAGCGAGCCGATGAAGTCGGTCAGCAGGCGCGCCGGGATGGTGATGCCCCCCTCGGCCTCGACCTCCGCGCCGACCCACGTGCTGATGGCGATCTCGAGATTGGTGGCGGAGAGCTTGATGCGCCCCCCGTCACTGGCGATGAGCACGTGCTGGGTGATGGGCAAGGTGGTGCGCGTGGCGACGGCACGCTGCACGATGCCGAGTCCTTGGCGCAGGTTCTCCTGAAGGCAGTTCAGGTGCATGGGACATACCTCAATATGTTGTGGGTGGGGGCCGAGCGCGGCGCAAGTATAGGCGGCAATTCGAGCCCCCGCAAGACAGCCCTGGCAGCCCTCGCCCCATACCGGTCATCCCCCTACTCCTACACCGTCATTCCCGTGAAAACGGGAATCTCGACACTCGGCGCCCCGCATGCGCAAAATCGCCCCCGGCGCACAGGGGGCAAGGGGTGGAACGACGCCCGCCCTATCCCCTCCCCGTGTCGTCGGAGCAGGTTTTGCAGGTTGGGGATTTGGAAACGCCGAGATTCCCGCTTTCGCGGGAATGACGAACAAAAAGCGGGCGCGCCCCGCCCCCTACTGCCAGCCGCTGAGCAACTCGACCAACTGGTCGATCTGCTCGGGCGTCAGCGTCTCTCCGAAGTTCTGCGGCATCAGGTCGGGCTCGCACGGCCCGGTCGGACACTCGGCGGCCAATTCCGCGTTGGGGTCGAGGATGGACAGGCGGATGGCGTCGGCGTCGAGGCGCGCGCCGACGCCGGAGAGGTCGGGGCCGACCTGGCCGTTGACCTGAGGGATGGCCTCCACGGTGTGGCAGGCGCCGCACCCGGCCACCTGGACGAAGACGCGCGCGCCGCCGGTGAGGCTCGAGCCGCCGTTCACCGGCCCGGAGGGCGTGGGCGTGGGGATGGGCGTTACGCCGGGCGCCTCGCAGGGGCTGGCCACCAGCACGCCGCCCTGGGCGACGAGGCATGCGTTGGCGGCGGGGTCGGGCGCGGATCCGCAGGCGGCTGCGAGCAACAATGCGGCTGCGGCAAGCAGCGCGGAGGCAAGGGTTCTAGGGTGGAACAAGCGCCCTCTGTGCGGGAGTCTCCGCGTTGGCTCGCGCCCGGCGAATCGGGCGGGCGCAGGCCGCGCCGGAGTGTGAAGTGGTTCACGCAATAGGTATCACCCGCCCGCCCGGCGTGTCAAGGCGCGCGGAGCGCGTGAAGCGGGCGGCCTTCCCGTAGGGACAGGTTTGAAACCTGTCCCTACACGCGACACGAAGTCAGCCGCCGCTTGGCCGGACGCTAGCCGGTGCGCTTGACTTCGAGCGACTCGCCCGGCGCCAGCGCCACGCGCCGGACGTTGATGCCGAGCTTGAGCAGCCAGTAGCCGAGCGTCGCCTTACTGACGTCCAGCGTCTGCGCCGTCGCCGTCAGGCCGTGCTCGTTAATCATCTCCGGGAGGAGCCGCTCCAAAGGCTGACGGTAGCGGTCCTCCACGTTCTGCATGAGACGGGTCTTACGCGCCATACGTACCCCTCCCCCAGTCGTGCAGGATTCGGTTGTCGTTCCCCGGCGCGTATTTGACCGCATCTTGGACGGATAGTCAACCCGGCGCCTAAGTAAGCGGCTAACCGGCGGACTATGCGGGCTTTTAGTCGAAGTATTAGAATCGTCTAGAACGCGCCGCTCGCTATAGCCGCGAGAAAGCCGAGAAGCGCGCGGCGGCCTTCCGGAAGCGACCTAACCTATGCCCGGCGAACTCGTCACCTTCCTCACCGCGATGGCGCCCGTCGGCGAGCTGCGCGCCGCCGTCCCCCTCGGCATCGTCCAATACGGGCTGTCGTGGCAAGTCGTGCTGCCCTTGGCGGTGCTGGGCAATCTGGCGCCCGTGCCGTTCGTCCTGCTCGCGCTTCACGGCGTCGGCGAGCGCGTGGAGCGGATGGACAACCTCTCGGGCGCGCTGCTGCGCTGGCGCACGCGGCGCCTGGAGGAGCGCTGGGGGGCCCGCGTCCGGCGCTACGAGTTCATCGCCGTCTTGCTGATGGTGGCGATTCCCCTGCCCTTCACCGGGGCGTGGACGGGCTGCTTGGCCGTCTGGTCGCTGCGCGTCCCGCTGCGGAAGGGGCTGCCGGCCATCGCCGCGGGCGTGGCGGTCGCGGGTATCATCGTCGTTATCTTGGTGGAGGCGGGCGTCGAGGCCTTCAGGCACGTCTAGGGAGCATCGAGGGAGCGCTATGCAGTTCTGGGAGAAGATCAGACGCAACCACGGGCTGGAGCACGCGGCCATCACGCTGATGCTGCCCCACGCGCGTCAGAACCGCGTCGTCGCCGGATATTCGCTGCCCGGTGGATTCGTGGTGTTGGGCGACTTCGAGACGGAGCTGGTCGAGCGGTTCGCGCAGGAAGGCCTGGAGCGGATGCGCGAGGGCCAGGCCGACCTGGCGGTGTCGCCCTTCTGCGGGACGAACATCGTCGTCGCGGCGGCGCTAGCGACGCTCGGCGCGGCGCTGGCTCTGCGCTTCGGCGGATTCGGCCTGCGCGGACTGAACCGCGCCTTCTCCAACGCGACGCTCGCCCTCGTCGCGTCGCGCCCCCACGGGGGCGTCGTGGAGGAGCGCTACACTACCTCGGCGGACGTGGCGAGCGCGTCCATCGCCGGCGTAACGCGCCACGAAATCGGCGGCCTAACGCTCCACTGGGTGGCGACCAGATTCGCGGCGTAAGCGCGGCGGGATGGTATCCCCGGACGGATTCGAACCGTCGACCGTCTGCTTAGAAGGCAGCTGCTCTGTCCACTGAGCTACGGGGACTTGCGCTGAATTATAGTAGAAACGCCTCCGGCGCCGGTCAACCGCCCTGCTTGGCCGCGCCCCGCTTGTCGGAATTCCCGCGAGGAGTCGCTATGGCCGCCACCCTGACCTACGAGACCGAGGGCGGCGTCGCCCTCCTCACCCTCCGGCGCGAGGAGCGCCGCAACGCCATCAACCGCGCGATGATTGCCGACCTGGCCGAGGCCATCGACGCCTTCGAGGCCGACGACGGGGCGCGCGTGCTCATCGTAACCGGCGCGGGCAGCGCCTTCTCCGCAGGCGCCGACATCAAGGAGCGCGCCGAGAACGCGGGCGATATGTCCGTTCAGCGCACCTCGCTCCACATATCGCCGCTCTTCCGCCGTCTCGAACTGACGCCCAAGGTGGTCATCGCGGCTATCAACGGCGCCGCCGTCGGGGGCGGCTGCGAACTGGCGCTGGCCTGCGACCTGCGCGTGGCCGCCCGCAGCGCCGTTTTCGCGCTGCCCGAGGTGCGGCTCGGCATCCTGCCCGGCGCGGGCGGCACCCAACGCCTCCCGCGCGTCGTCGGCCCCGCCCGCGCTAAAGAGATGATGCTCCTTGCCCGCTACCTCGACGCCGACGCCGCCCTCGCGTGGGGCCTCGTCAACGAGGTCGTGGACGACGCCGACCTGATGCCGCGCGTCCGCGCCATCGCCGCCGGCGTCATCGAGATGGCGCCCGTCGCCCTCGGCGTCATCAAGTCCGCCGTCGACAAAGCGCAAGACCTCGACTTGGACGCCGGCTTATCCTTCGAACAGGAATGCTCCCAGGTCGTCGCCGCCACCGAAGACCGCGTCGAGGGCTACCAAGCCTTCGTCGAGAAGCGCAAGCCCCGTTTCACAGGGCGATAGGGCGCAAGAGATTTGAGAGTTAGAGGTCGAGCGCTCGCATTCGTCTCATGTCTATGCGCGCGCCAAGGGGCTATCACCGAGAAGTTGAGGTGTGATAGCCTGCCGAGCGACGCATCGTCACACTCTTTGGCCTAGTTAGGAGGAAGGCATCGATGGCAACCCCTAAGCGACTGCTGACGCTCATGGCGCTGCTGCTCGTTGGTCTCGCGGTAGCCGCCTGCGGCGGCGACTCGGAAGAGGCGCGCGGAGACACGCTCGGCGTAATCCTCGACCGCGGGAACCTGATCTGTGGCATCAAGGCGGACACGCCGGGCTTCGGCGTGCTGAACCCGGACGGCACGGCGGACGGCAACGACGTTGAGTACTGCCGCGCCCTTGCGGCGGCGGTGTTCGGCGACAAGGACAAGGTCGAGTTCAAGGAGGCCACCTCCGGCAACCGCTTCGAACTGCTCGCGGCCGAGGAGATCGACGTGCTCATCCGCACGACGACGTGGACGGCCAGCCGCGACGCCAACCTGAACGTGGCGTTTGCGCCGACGACCTTCTACGACGGCGCGGGCGTCATGGTGAAGGCGGGCGCCAATGTGTCCAGCGTCAGGGACCTGGACGGGGCGACCATCTGCATCCTCGACGGCACCAGCACCCAGGGCGCGGTGTCCGACTTCTTCGCCGAGAACGGGCTGACCTACTCGGAGTTGACCTTCCAGGCCAACCCCGAGTTGCGCGCCTCCTTCATCAGCGACCAGTGCGACGGTTGGTCTTCCGACAAGTCGCAACTGGGCGGCCACCAGTTCACGCTGAAGGCCGATGACGGCATCGACGCCGTCGTGCTGCCGGAGACGCTCTCGAAGGAGCCTCTGGGCCCCAGCGTGCGCGACTACGACTCCGAGTGGGAGGACGTGGTGCGCTGGGTGGTCAACGGGATGATCATCGCCGAAGAGCAGGGCGTGACGATGGGCAACGTGGGCCAGATGGCCGCCAACCCGCCCAACAACACCGTCGCGCGCTTGCTGGGCGTCGGCTTCCAGGGCGGCGCTCCGGCCAACCTGGGCATCGGCCACGGCAGGATCCCCAGCACTTTCATGCAGGACGTGATCGCGCAGGTCGGCAACTACGGCGAAGCCTACGAGCGCACGCTGGAGCGCGTCGGCCTGACCCGCGCGGGCTCGCCCAACGCCTCCTACCTGGACGGCGGGCTGATCTACGCGCCGCCGATGCGCTAGGCCGGGCGGCGCTCGAAACGGGCGAAGGTAACGTGG
>JAPPFU010000227.1 GCA_028875085.1 Chloroflexota bacterium | reverse complement strand
CCGAACCTCGGGGATTCGGATCCGCTCGTTCACCCGATAGTCTTTAGCGATAGCCCTTCCCTGCCTGCGCCGACGCTCCCCTCGTGGGGCGCGCCCCTAACAGCGCCGCCACTATACCACACCGCCCCCGGCGCGGGAATGCCCCGTCTACTGCTCGCCTCCCTCGCCGTCCTGCCCCTGTCCGAGTTTGCGCTCGGTGCCGTTCAGCAGACGCTGAAGGTTGTCGCGGTGCGCCCAGAAGATCAGCGCCGACCCCGCCAGTGCGTACCACAGGTGAGGCGCGGGAGCGGCGCCCGCTGCCGCCAGGCCGCCGAAAGCCGCCGCCACCGCCGCCGCCGACAGCACCGATCCCAACGAGACGTAGCGCGTGAGCGCCACTACCGGCAGGAAGACGCCCAACCCTACAAGCGCCATCCACGGGTTGAGCGAGGCCGCCGTGCCGACCCCCGGCGCGATGCCCCGTCCGCCCCGGAACCGCGCGAACACGGGCCAGACGTGCCCGACGAGCACCGCCAACGCCACGAGCGAGTGGAGCCATGGGTCGGCGCTGAGGGCGCGGGCGACCAGCACCATCGCGACGCCTTTGCCCGCATCGGCCAACAGCACGAACGCCGCGGGCAACCGCCCCGCCGTGCGCAGCACGTTCGTTACGCCCGTCTTGCCGCTGCCATACTGCCGCACGTCGATGCCCCGCAGGGCGCGGACGGCCAGCAACCCCCACTGAACGCTCCCCGCGCCGTAGGCCAGCGGGACGAGCCACCAGTAGTCCGTCACTGCGGGCGCCTCTTGCCGGGGAGCGCGTCCTGCCGCGTGCGATGGCCGCCGATGACGTGGACGCGCCCCTTGCCCCGAAACTCGAGGCGCAGGTGCGTCCCCGTGAAGCCGAAGGCCGCTCGTAGCGAGTTCTCGAGGTAGCGCTCGTAAGAGAAGTGCATCAGCGATGGATTGTTGCAGTAGAAGACAAAGGTCGGCGGCGAGGAGGACTCCTGCTTCACGCGGTAGAGCTTCAGCGCGCGCCGCCCATGCTTCGGCGGCAGGTGGCGCGCCGCCGCGTCCATCACCACGCGGGTGAGCGCACGTGGCTCCACCCACTTGGCCCGCTCCTCGTGCACCTCGAACGCGACGTCCAACAGGCGGTCGAGGCCCGCGCCCGTCGCCGCCGAGGTCGCCACCACGGGGACGTACGGCATGAAGTGGAGGCGCGCCAGCACCGCCCGGCGCAGGCCGCGCGCGTTGTCCTCCGCCGCCTCCTCGCTCAACAGGTCGGTCTTGTTCAGGGCGACGACTGCGCCCTTGAACGACTGCATCACCTGACCGGCGACGTGCAGGTCTTGCGCCGTCGCGGGTTCGGCGGCGTCGAGCGCGACGATGGCCACGTCGCAGCGGTCGATCGCGCGGACGGCGCGTAGCACGCTGTAGCGCTCGATGCCCTGCTCCACTGCGCCGCGCCTGCGGATGCCCGCCGTGTCGATGAGCACCCCCTGGCGTCCGCCGCGCTCGAACGGCGTGTCGATGGCGTCGCGTGTGGTGCCTGGAACGGCGCTGACGATGGAGCGCTCCGCGCCCAGCATCGCGTTGGCGATGGACGATTTGCCCACGTTAGGCCTGCCCACGATGGCGAAGCGGGGGGCGCCGCCCTGCGCTTGCGGCGTGTCCGTGTCCGGCGGCAGCGCCGCGGCGACCGCCTCGACCACGTCGGCGACCCCGACGCGGTGGTAGGCGCTGACGGGAATCGGGTCGCCGAGCGCCAACTCGTGGAACTCGTGCGCCAGCGCCTCCTGGCGCGGGTTGTCCACCTTGTTAGCGGCGAGGATTACGGGCTTGCCCGACCGCCGCAGCCGCTCGGCGACCGCCCTGTCGGACAGCGTCGCCCCCTGCGCTGCGTCGGCCACGAACAGCACCGCGTCCGCTCCGGCCAGGGCGGCGTCCACTTGCGCCGCTACGTGCGCCTCCATCTCTGTCTCCGGCTCGGGCACCAGGCCGCCGGTGTCCACCAGCAGGAAGCGTCCGCCCTGGTGGGAGACCTCGCCCGTCACGCGGTCGCGCGTCGTGCCGGACACGTCCGACACGATGGCCTCGCGCCGCCCGACCATCGCGTTGAAGAGGCTGGACTTGCCCACGTTGGGGCGTCCAACGATGGCGACGATGAGCGTCTCGCCCGCCGTTGCCTCCGTTCGCTCTGAGGAAACTCGAAGAGCGGACGAGGAGCGGGGAACGGGAGCGTCGGCGGCCAAGGCGCTACTCTCCCGCGACGAGCAGGCGCAGCGCCGCCTTCTGCGCGTGGAGGCGGTTCTCCGCCTGGTCGAAAGCGGCGCTGCGGAGCGAATCGAGCATCCCCGGCGGCACCTCCTCGCCGTAGTGTGCCGGCATATCGTGGAGCAACACAACGCCGGGCGCCGCGCGGTCGAGCAGGCGATCGTCCACCTGGAAGCCCTCGAACGCCTTGCGCCGCTCCGCCGCCTCCATTTCCTGCCCCATGCTCGTCCAAACGTCGGTGTAGACCACGTCCGCGCCCGTCACAGCCCGCGCAGGGTCGTCGAACGCCTCCACGCGTGGCCCTTTGGCGCCGTAGCGTGCGTTCACCGCGTCCACCCACTCCCGCTCCAACGCGAACGCGGGTGGCGAGGCGATGCGGAAGGCCGCGCCCACGCCCGCGCACGCCAGCGCCAGGCTGCGCGCGACGTTATTGCCGTCTCCCACGAACGCCACCGTAACTCCCTCCAAGCGCCCGAAGCGCTGCTGCACCGTCGCCAGGTCGGCCAGCGCTTGGCAGGGGTGCTCCAGGTCGGAGAGCGCGTTGACCACCGGCACGGACGCCGCGTCCGCCAACTCGCGCAACGTAGCGTGGTCGAAGACGCGGGCGACGATGGCGCAGCACCAGCGCTCCAACACGTGCGCCACGTCGCGCGCCGGTTCGCGCGTGTTCAGCCCCACCTCGTCCCTGCCCAGGTAGACCGCGTGGCCGCCCAACTGGTGGACGCCGATGTCGAAGCTCACCTTGGTGCGCAACGATGGTTTCTCGAACAGCAGCGCCACGCTCCGCCCCTCCAACGGGCGGTCGGCCAGGCCCGTGCGGTAGCGCCCGGCGAGCTCCAATAGGTGGAGCAGCGTCTCGTCGTCCAGGTCGGCGATGGAGAGCAGGTCGGATGGCATAGGCAAGGTACCAGTATTAGTATAGGGAATTGCCTGCCGCGCGGTCACGACCGCTCCAAGCGCCGCTATGCTCATGCGCCAACCGCTCCGCCACGCTCTCCACGCCCTGATGCTCGCCGCGCTGCTCGCCACGTTGGCGGCCTGTAGCGGCGGCGAGCCTGCCTCCACGCCCACGCCGTCTCCCACGCCTACGCCGCTCGGCACACCCACGCCGACGCCCGCCAGCACGCCCGGCCTTGCGCCCGGCGAGGTGGGCTCCGTCGCGCCCGAGTTCGCGGACGACGCCAACTGGATCAACTCGCCAGCGCTCACGATGGAGGGGCTGCGCGGCAACGTTGTGCTCATCGACTTCTGGACCTACACCTGCGTCAACTGCATCCGCACGCTCCCCTACATCAGGGAGTGGCACGAGAAGTACGCCGAGCATGGCCTGGTCATCGTAGGCGTTCACACGCCGGAGTTCGAGTTCGAGAAGGTAACCGCGAACGTCCTCCGCAGCATGGACGAGTTCGGCCTCGCCTACCCGGTCGCGCAGGACAACGACTTCCGCACCTGGCGGGCGTTCAACAACCGCGCGTGGCCCTCGAAGTTCCTCATCGACGCCGCGGGAACCATCCGCTATGCCCATATCGGCGAGGGCGCCTACCTCGAGACGGAGGAGCAGATACGCACGCTGCTGACCGAGGCGGGCGCCGACGTGTCGGCGGTGGCGGTGAACGACGAGCCGGCGCAGCGCTTCGACCCCCGCGCCTACGACGCCGACCCGGAGAAGCGCATCACCCGCGAGATTTACGGCGGATGGCAGCGCAACGCCAACACGCGCGGCATCTACGTCGCCCAATCCGACTACTACGACGAACCCAATCAGATCCGCGAGTACACCGACCCTGGCGGCCATCTCAACCAGTTCTTCTACATCCACGGCCTGTGGGAGAACGGCTACGAATCGCTGCGCCACGCCCGCGTTACGGAGAACTACGAGGACTACCTCGCGCTCAAATTCGTCGCCACCAGCGTCAACATCGTCCTCGACCCCGCGTTCGACGCCAACTATGAGGTGCAGGTAACGCTCGATGGCGCGCCCGTGTCGCAGGAGGCGGCAGGGGAAGACCTCATCGTCGAGGCAGACCGCAGCTACTTCGTGGTAGACGAGCCGCGCCTCTACGCCATCATCGAGTTGGACGAGTTCGGCGCCCACGAACTCACCCTCTCCTCCAACTCCGATCAGTTCGCCCTCTTCGCCTTCACCTTTGGCGCCTACCCCGAAGGGCCCTAGCATGCGCCGCCTCGTTGCCATAGCCCTGGCGTGCGCCGCCCTCGCCGCCGCGTGCGCGAGCCCTCCGGCGCCGACGCCTACGCCCGCGCCTCCCGAGGTCAGGGCAATCCTCGCCACCACCGACTTGCGCGTGGGCGAGCAGCGCCTCGCCTTCCTGCTCGTAACCGACCAGGACATCGTGCGCGAGCCGTCGGCGTCCGTCCGCGTCGCGCCCGAGGACGACCCCGCCGCCGTGCGTACGGCCACGGCGCACTTCCGCGAGTGGCCTCTCGGCTCGCGCGGCGCCTACGCGACCGATCTCGAATTCGACCGCCCCGGCGCATGGCGGCTCGACCTGAGCGTCGGCGCCGGGAGCGCCTCGATAGTCGTGGAGGTGGCGGCGGAGAGCGCTATCGTGGACATTGGCGGCCTGCCGCCGTTCGCGGCCAACAAGACGCTGGCGAATGTTGACCGCATCGACCAACTCACCAGCGACCCGACGCCCGACCCCGAGCTGTATACGACGACCATCCCCCAGGCGCTCATCGCGGGACGCCCGGCGGTGGTGGTGTTCGCCACGCCCGCCCTCTGCACCAGCCCCACGTGCGGTCCGCAGGTGGACACGGTGTCGGAGTTGCGTGAACGCCGCGCGCAGGATGCCACCTTCATCCACGTCGAGGTGTACGACAACCTCGCCGACATCCAAGGCGACCTGGCCAACGCCGTCTACTCGCCGCTGGTCGATGCCTGGGGCTTCACCACCGCGCCCGAGTGGTTCAACGAATCGTGGACGTACGTGCTGGGCGCTGACGGGCGCGTAACCGCCCGCTTCGAGGGTTTCGCCACGCTGGAGGAGTTGGACGCTGCGCTGTCGGCGGCGCTAGCGGCCTAGGCGGCGCGCGAGGAGCCACAACGCGAGCGACAGCGCGAGCACCGCGCCGATGGCCGCGCCCGCGATTATGCCCGCCCCTGCGCCGCCTTCCGGAGCGGGCGTCGGGGTTGGCATGGCGATAGGAGTCGCCGTCGGAGTTGCTCTTGGCGCCGTTGGCGTGGCGGCGGGCGAAGCCGTTGGAGTGGGCGCGGCGGTCGGCGTTGGCGTTACCGCCGATGCGCCGCTGACGAAGCGCAGTTCCGTGTCCTCGAAGGCGGGCTGCGGCAGCGCTTCGAAGGTGAAGGATAGGTCGGCGGTTAGCCCGCGCAGATGGAAGGTAACGGTTTCGCCGATGTAGTCGAGATTTGGCGGGCCGACGATCAGCGGCTGCGACGGCGCGAAGCCGAACCTGCCGTCGATCACCTCGACGGGGCGGCTCGTCCAGTCGCCGACCTGGGCGGTCAGCATCGCGGAGCCGTCGAGCGGCGCGCCGTCGAGCGTTACGGTTCCTCTGAGCACGTAGGGGAACGGGGGCGGCGAGCCCTGGGCGCTTGCGGGCGCGGGGGAGAGGAGAGATTGCGCGAGGAGCAGGCCCGTCGCGAGCACGAGTGCGGCGGCGGGGAACACGAGGCGTAGAGGACGGGGCATACCGGGAGTATAAGGCGGCGAGGCTTCTAGCCCGCAGCGGCGCGGTAGAGCGACAACTCCCGCTCCGTCAGCAACTCCGCGCCTACGTGGGCGCGGATCGCCTCGAAGAACTCCGTGTCCCACTCGGAGAAGAAGGTGATGGCCGTCCCCGGACGCCCCATCCGCGCCGTGCGTCCGATGCGGTGGACGTACTCCTCCACCGTCTCCGGGATGTCGTAGTTGACCACGTTCTCCACCGTCGGCACGTCGATGCCGCGCGCCGTCAGGTTCGTGGACACCAGCAGTTTCACGCGCCCCTCGCGGAATCCCTCCATCACCGCGTTGCGCTCGCGCTGGCGCATCCCGCCGTGGATGCCCTCGATGGCGTGCCCCTTGCGGCGCAGGATGCGCACAACGCGGTCGACCGCCTCCTGCGTGCGGCAGAACACCAGCGTCTGCTCGCCCGGCCGCTCCTCCATCACCTCGACGAGCGCCTCCGGCTTGTCGCGCCCTGCCACCTCGTAGTAGATCTGCTCCACCTCCTCCACCGGCCGCGATTCTTCACCGGCAAGGCAGGTGCGCGGGTCGTTCAAGTAGGCGTAGATGAGGCGCTTGATGGGCGTGGGCACCGTCGCCGTGAAGAGCGCCGTCTGCCGCCTGCGGGGCGTGCTGCGCAGGATGCGCCGGATGTCGGGGAAGAAGCCGATGTCCAGCATCTGGTCGGCCTCGTCCAGCACCGCCAAGCGCACGCGGCTCACGTCGAGCGTGCGGCGCTCGAGGTGGTCGATGACGCGCCCTGGCGTCCCCACCACCACCTGCGCGCCCTCTTCCAGCGCGCGCACCTGCGGCGGCATCGGCGCGCCGCCGTAGACCGCCGCGACGCGCGCGCCCGTGTACTTCACCAGGCGCTCCACCTCGCCCGCCACCTGCCGCGCCAGTTCGCGCGTGGGTGTAAGCACGATGGCCTGTACGTAGCGCTCGCGCCCGTCCACCGTCTCCGCGATGGGGATGCCGAACCCCGCCGTCTTGCCCGTGCCCGTCTGCGCCTGCCCCACCACGTCCTCGCCCGCCAGCAGCGGTTCCAACACCAGCGTTTGGATGGGCGTGGGCGTCTCATAGCCCATGTCGGCCAGCGCCCGCGCCACCGGCGGCGACACCATCGCCTCGCCGAACCGCTCCGTTCGCGGCTGCGGCCCTTGAGCCTCAACGGCGGCGCGGCGCGGCGGGCGTTCCTCGGCTTCTACGCGGCGCTCCGGCCGCTCGCGCGGCACTTCGCGTCCATTGCTTGCGCCATTGGCGCGCCCGTTCCCGTTGCGCTGTGCCGCGCCACGCGAACGCGGGGGCTGCGCGGGGGCTGAGGGAGCGTCGGCTTGCGG
>JAPPFU010000102.1 GCA_028875085.1 Chloroflexota bacterium | reverse complement strand
CCAAAAAATGTTTTTTTATTTTCTCGGGTTAGGGGGGGGGTAAACCCCCCCCGGGCGCCCCCCCCCGGGGCCACCCCGGGGGGGGGCCCCCCCCCGGGGCTGGGGGCGCGGGGCGCCCCCCGTTTGACGCTCCCCGCCCGCCCAACTAGCCTCCCCTCATCACCGGCGGGAGGCTCCCTATGAAACTCGAAGGCAAAGTCGCGGTCATCACCGGCGTCGGGCCGAACATCGGGCGCGCCGTCGCCCTCGCCTTCGCCCGCGAGGGCGCTAAGGTCGCCGTCAACCACCGCAGGCCCGAGCAGGCCGACAGCACCGTCAAGATGATCAACGACGCCGGCGGCGAGGCGATGGCCATCCCCTGCCCCATCGCCGACGAAGACGCCGTCCGCGCCGCTGTCGCCCAGGTCGTGGCCGCGTGGGGCAAGGTGGACGTGCTCGTCAACAACGCCGCCCAGATCAACCCCAAGGGCGTCCTCAATATGCCCTTCGACGAGTTCAAGGAGCAGGTCTCCTCCATCGTGGACGGCACGTTCGTATGGACGAAGTACGCCGCCCAATCGATGGTTGAACTCGGCGTGCGCGGCAGCATCATCAACGTCGTAACCTGCGCCGCCTGGCAGGGCGAACCCGGCAACATCGGGTACACCACCGCCAAGGCGGGCGTCGTCAACTTCACCCGCTCCGCCGCGATGGAACTGGCCGAGCACGGCATCCGCGTCAACAATATGACCCCCACCGCCACCGAGGTCGAGGACGAAGAGGCGCTCGCCCGCCGCGCCGCTCGCGCCGCCTCACGCCCTGCCCGCCGCCACACGATGGACTACGACGCCATCCCCCTAGGCCGCAAACCCACCCCCAGCGACTACGTCCCCGCCTTCGTCTACCTCGCCTCCGACGATTCGGCGATGGTTACCGGCACGAACCTCGCGGTAGACGGCGGCGTGCTCGCCAAATACTGGCCCTGGTATCCGGAGGTTGCGCCCGCCGGAGGCTAGACTCCGCGTTTGCGCGCGGCGCCTCGCGGTTGTATGGTGCGCGCGCGGAAGGCGCAAGCCCGAAATCTTTCCGCACACGGAGGCTGCATATGGGAGTTCTGCCCGACCTGTCCAAGTACGAGAAGTATCAGGAAGTGACGCAGGGCCAGATCCGCTACTACGAAGCCGGTTCCGGCAAGGACCTGCTCCTGCTCCACGGTATGGGCGTCTACACGTCCGCCGACACCTTCCAGTTTATGTTCGAGCCCCTCGCCGAGAAGTACCACGTCATCGCCATCGACTACCTCGGCTTCGGCAAGAGCTCGCGCGTCCTGGGCAACGGCCCCACCTTCGACGTCATCGTCGACGGCATCCGCGAGTTCCAAGACCAAGTCGGCTTCGGCGCCGCGCACGTCATCGGCCACAGCGCCGGCCCCTGGTTCGGCGGCATCCTCGCCTACGAGAGCCCCGACCGCGTCGCGTCCCTCACCGGCATCGGCCCGGCCGGGATGAACGTCACCCCCGTCGCCTCGGTCAGCGGCTACCAGAAGCCCAGCGTGGAGAGCGCCTACGCCTCCAACTCCAACAGCGTCTACGAGGGCTCGAAGTTCACCGATGAGATGGCGCACGAGATGGCCAAGCAGATGATCGGCTACGCCGAGCGCGAGGGCGCTTTCGGCGGCCTCCAGCCCCTCGTCGACCAGATGGCCAACCCCGACACCCGCAAGTCCTACCTCCTCCAGCGCCGCATGCCCTACCTCAAGATGCCCGTCTTCTACGTCTGGGGCGAGTCGGAGGGTATGGAGCCTTCCCCGACCTGGACGGAGGAGTGGGAGGAGACGGGCGGCGACCCCGGCAAGGGCTCCAAGCCCTGGGTGGCGCCCAACATGAAGTTCCACATCGTCAAAGGCGCGACCCACAACGTGCACTGGGAGCAGCCGCAGTTGATGGTGGAGCTCGTCTCCGACTTCATCGAGTCCGTCGGCTAGCGCCCAGGCGCAAACACGGCCCGCGACGCGCAGCGTCCGCCGCGACACGGCGGGCGCTGCGCTTGCAAAGGAGCGAATGTGAAGGTAACGCGCGTCCACGCCACCAGCCACAACATCCCCGTGCCGGTGCCCCTCCTCGACTTCCCCATCCCGCGCCAGGTTGTCTTCTGCGCCGTGGAGACGGACGCCGGCATAACCGGCTACGGCCTCACCGGCCCCATCCAGCGCTTCGCGGTCCGCGAGTTCATCAACCGCGAGATCGCCCCCAGAGTGGTGGGCAGAGACCCGCTCGAAACGGAGCGCATCTGGCACGAGCTGTACGTGGAGCTGAACCCCCGCGCCCAGACCGGCGTCTGGAGCTCCGGAGTCAGCGCGCTGGACATCGCGCTATGGGACATCAAGGGCAAGTTCCTCAACCAGCCCGTCTGGCGGCTGCTCGGCGCAGCCCAGAAGACCGTCCCCGCCTACATCACCTTCGGCCTCCTCGAATACGACGTCGATCAACTCGTCGAGGTCGCCAAGTCCTTCGTCCAACAAGGCGAGGACAAACTCAAGATGGTCGTCGCCGTCAACGGCGCCGAAGATCCGTTGGAGGACGCGCGCAGAGCCATCGCCGTCCGCGAGGCTATCGGCCCGGGCGTCCAACTCTCGATGGACGCCAACTACCTCTTCAACTTTCACAACGCGCTCAAACTCGCCAAAGCCGTCGAAGGCCACGACATCGAGTGGTTCGAAGAGCCCGTCTACGGCAACGACGCGCGCCTGCTCCACGACCTGCGCATGCGCACCAGCGTCCCCATCTCCGCTGGCCAGAACGAAGGCCACCGCTTCCGCTACCGCGAACTCCTGGTCAACAACGCCGTGGACATCCTCCAGCCCAACGTCGTCTACTGCGGCGGCTATACCGAGGGCGTGAAGGTCGCCGCAATGGCGCAGGCGTTCAACCTCGTCATCGCCAACGGCGGCGGCTGGCCGCACCACAACATGCACCTCCAAGCCGCGATGGCCAACGGCTGGCGCGTCGAATTCCACTACCCGATGTGGAAGGCCGGCGAGATGATCTACAAAGACCCGCCAGGCCCTCACGGCGGCGCGACCACCCTCACCGAGGAACCCGGCCTCGGCCTTGAGCCACGCTGGGACGCCCTCGAAGAATACGCCGAGGCGTAGGCTCGCCCCCTTACTCCCCCGTATGCAACATCAACACCGGCGCGGGCGACGCGTGCAGGATATCGTCCGCCACCTTGCCGTAAGGCCGCGTCTGACTCCCCGACCGCCCGTGCGACGCCATCACGATAAGGTCGGCGCCGCACGCTAACGCCTCAGCCGCCACCTGCGGCCCCGGGTCGCCGTCGCGCAGCGCCGTCGTCACCGCCATCCCCGCGCCCTCTAGGCGGCGCGCCGCCTCGATCAGATACGCGCCCTCCTCGCCTCGCGGAAAGGGGCGGAAGTCCCACGTCGGGCGCATGATCTTGCTGGCCGCGCCCTCGCGGGGCAAGCGCACGTGCGCCACCGTCGCCTCCCGCGCCCCGGCGCGCGACGCCACCGCCGCCGCGCAGGAGAGCGCCTGCTCCGCCAACTCCGAGCCGTCCAGCGGAACGAGGATGCGGCTGATCTTCGCCGGTGCCACGCGGTGGAAATCATCCGCCCGCACCAGCAGCACCGCCGTCTCCGCCAATTGCAGCACCACCTCCGCCACCAGGCCGATGAGCCACCGGTCGCTGCCCGCCCACCCATTGCTGCTCAGCAGGATCAGATCGGCTTGGGCGGCCTTGGCCGTATCCACGATAGCGTTGGAGATGCGGCGCTTGCCCGGCGGGCGGTTGGGCGCGGCGTGCTCCGCCGACGCGGCGCGCGCGTGGATGATGGGGACGGGCGTCCCGCCGCGCCTCCACCACTCCGCCAGGTCGGCGGCGGAACCGTCGAGGTAGCTCTTGGCCGTCGCCAGGTCATCCTCCGCGCCGCTCTCCACCACCGTGAACAGGATGACCTCGTTGGCCGGGCTTGGCTCCATCACGCTCGGCAGAAAGCCGAGCGCCGCCTCCGCCGTCAACGAGCCGTCCAGCGCAACCAACACCTTGGAGAAGAGCGTCACGTTCACCCCGAGCGCAGCCCGCGCGCCCCTACCATACACGCCTCCGCGCTTCTTCACGCGGGGCGCGGGCGGGGGGCGGCCCCCCCCCGGGGGGGGGGGGGGGGGGTGGCCCCCAAAACTTTCTTATCTTCTTGGGAGTGGGAGGTGGGCGGGGAGAAACAGCGGGGCGTGCTAGACGCGCCCCGCTCGGATAACATAGCCCCATCTGGAGCAAGGGGAACCGCCATGAGCGTCACGTCCAAAGGCATGTCCGCGTCCCAACTGGCCAGCCAGCACTTCGCCTACCTCGACGACCCGTCGCAAGCGCCAACCTCCGTGGAGGTGCGGAGCGCCCCGCTCTCCAGCGAGCAGCGGGGCTGGATCGAGAAGGCGTGGTCGTTCATCGATGCCAAGAAGGCCATCGACATCGACGTTGAACTCGTCAACATCTACAGCCCCACCGGCTACGAGCGCGAGGTCAACACCTACGTCGCCGACTACTGGAAGCGCCTCGGCATCGACGCCGTCTACCAGCAAATGGACGACCACCAAGGCAACGCCGTCGCCCGCCTCCACGGCGACCGCTCCGGCCCCACCCTGCTGATGAACTGCCCCATCGACACCCACTGGACCGGCGACCTCAAGACCGACGGTCTCCAGTGGGGCGACCCTATGCGCCGCGACAATATGCGCCCCGCCCAGGTCGAAGGGCAGACCGTCATCGGCCTCGGCTCCAACAACGACAAAGGCATGGCCACCTCCATCATGATGGCCGTCGAGGCACTCCACCGCGCCGAGGTTCCCCTGCGCGGCACGCTCCTGGCGGCGACGCTCGCCGGCGGCGCCCCCGCCCTCTCGCCCGATGACGAGCCGCGCAAGAACATCAGCCTCTGCCAGGGCCTCATTCACTCCCTCATCAACGGCGTTACGGGCGACTATGCCCTCTTCCACAAGCCCGGCTACCACGTCTCCTGGGAAGAGCCGGGCATGTGCTACTTCCGCATCCGCGTCCTTGGCAACCCCGACTATATGGCCACCGAGAGCCGCGCCGACCGCCCCTACCGCGTCCTCACCGACACCGCCCGCATCATCATGGCGCTCGACGCCGCAGCCGAGGAGTACCGCCACACCTCCCGCGGCGGCAGCTTCCGCCCCGCTATGGCCGCCAATGCCCTCAACACCGGACGCCCCGACAAGCCCAACTGGTCGCCCGCCATCTCCGAGATCTTCCTCGACATCCGCCCCGCCCCCTGGACCGCCCCGATGGAGGTCAAGTACTGGTTCGACGGCGTGATGGAGCGCATCATCGAGGCCAACCCCGGCATGCAGGCCGAGTGGGACATGTACGTCGCCATGCCCGGCGGACGCACCGACCCGGCCAACTGGATCATCCAGTCCGCCATCCGCGCCGCCCAAGCCGTGGAGGGCGACACCAGCCCCACCTACGAAGGCCGCCCCGCCGGTCAGACGGAGGCAGGCGTACTCCGCACCTGGGGCATCCCCACCGCGCGCATCTCCGGCGCTCCGCCGAACCCCGAGATGCCCGCCGACCTGCGCGAGGGCTTCACCATGTCCGGCGCCTACGCCCCCTACCTCGTCAACGCCGCCAAGGTGCTCGTCCACGCCGCCGTCGACACCCTCACCCGCACCCGCGAGGAAACCGGCCTCACCTACTAACCCCGCCAGCTCGCCTCGGCCATACGCGGGGTGTGCCGAGGGGCGGCCAGCCCCTCGGCTGGGGGCGTGGGGGTATCCCCCACAAAGAACTTTTTATCTCTTTGATTTATCTCTTTGAGGGGTGAGGCCGGGGCACCCCTCGCCCCCATTCGCCCTGAGGGAATTCGAAGGGCGAACCCTGCCCCACCCTGCCATCCGCCCCTAGCGCCCGTGCGCGCGAACAGCTAGCGTGAACGAGCGGGCGGGCGTCCGTAGGCTACTACTGATAGTAGCTATATGCCCAGCAATATCAAGATTGGGTAGAAATCGCACCGAACTACCTTGCAATCCCTTCAACATCGTTGACATCCTACCCGCGCTTAAGGGTTGCCAGCGGGGCGCACGCCCTGCTGGTGAGCCACACGTTTCCATTTACGAGGTTCATAATCATGACCACCACGGAGAGCGACCTCCGCACGAACGGCGGCGGCGCGGCGGCGCAGACAGCGCCCCCCGCGTCCGGCATGCGCGTCCGCAAGCGCAACGGCGACCTCGAAGTCGCCGACGTGATGAAGATCGTTCGCGCAGTCGAGCGCTGCGTCGGCGGCCTCACCGGCGTCGACCCCCTGCGCATCGCCACCCGCACCATCAGCGGCCTCTACGACGGCGCCACCACCCGCGAACTGGACGAGCTCTCCATCCAGACCGCCGCCTCCCTCATCGCCGAGGAGCCGGAGTACTCGCGCCTCGCCGCCTCCCTGCTCGCCACCTTCATCGACAAGGAGGTGGAGAACCAGGACATCCACTCCTTCTCCCAGTCCATCCGCGCCGGGCAGCGGCTGGGGTTGATCTCCGACGCAGTAGCCGAGTTCGCAACGGCCAACAAGCGCAAGTTGAACGACGCGGTGCGCCCCGAGCGGACGCGCCTGTTCGAGTATTTCGGCCTGCGCACCGTGTACGACCGCTACCTGCTGCGCCACCCCGAGAGCCGCCACGCCATCGAGACGCCCCAGCACTTCTTCCTTCGCGTCGCCTGCGGGCTGGCGCGCACGCCCTCGGAGGCCATCGACCTGTACGAACTCCTGTCGAACCTCGACTACATGGTGTCCTCGCCGACGCTGTTCAACTCGGGGACGGTGCACCCGCAGATGTCCTCCTGCTACCTGCTCGACTCGCCGGAGGACAGCCTCGAGGCCATCTACGGGCGCTACACCGACGTAGCCAAACTCTCCAAGTTCGCCGGCGGCATCGGCATCTCCTACTCCCGCGTGCGCTCGCGCGGCTCCCTCATCAAGGGCACCAACGGCAAGTCCAACGGCATCATCCCCTGGCTCAAGACGCTCGACTCCTCCGTCGCCGCCGTGAACCAGGGCGGACGGCGCAAGGGCGCCGCGTGCGTCTACCTCGAGGCGTGGCACGCCGACGTCGAGGAATTTCTCGAGTTGAAGGACAACACCGGCGACGAGGCGCGCCGTGCCCACAACCTCAACATCGCCAACTGGGTCCCCGACCTCTTCATGCAGCGCGTAGAGGAAGGCGGGGCGTGGTCGCTGTTCGACCCCAAGGCCGTGCCCGAGTTCGTCGACCTCTACGGCGACGAGTTCGAGCGCGCCTACCTCGCCGCCGAGGCGCGAGGCGAATTCGTCAAGCAACTCCCCGCCCGCGACCTCTACGCCGCGATGATGCGCACCCTTGCCCAGACCGGCAACGGCTGGATGACCTTCAAGGACACCGCCAACCGCAAGTCCA
>JAPPFU010000153.1 GCA_028875085.1 Chloroflexota bacterium | reverse complement strand
CCCGCAGACGCGCCACGTGGAGTGCGTGGCGACACTGACATGGGACGGAGTGCGAAGCGCCGTGCCCGCCGCGTCCGCGCGCCTCGTGCTCGCCTCCGCCTCTCCGCGCAGGCGGGAGATTGCGCGGCGCGCCCTCGGCGGCGTCGAGTTCGCCGACAGCGCGGTGGACGAGGGCGCGCTCGCCGCCGCGTGCGTTGAGCGAGGCGGGGATGCTTTGGCCGTCGCGCAAGAGTTGGCGCTTGCCAAGGCGCGTGCCGCGGCGGACGGCCACGATGCGGGGCGCTTCATCGGGGCGGACACCGTCGTTGAGGCGGACGGGCGCGCGTTGGGCAAGCCCACCGACGCAGCAGAGGCGGCGGAGATGCTGCGCGCGCTCCGGGGCCGCGAGCATCGCGTCATCACCGCGCTGGCGCTCGTGGACGCGGTGACGGGGCAGGAGGAAACGGCGCTCTGTGTCTCCCGCGTGAGGATGCGCGAATACGGAGACGCGGAGATCGCGGCCTACGTGGCATCGGGCGCGCCCCTCGACAAGGCGGGCGCGTACGGTGTGCAGGACGAGGAGTTCGCGCCCGCGGCGGCGGTGCGCGGCTGCTACTTGAACGTGGTGGGATTGCCGGTCTGTGCGCTGTTCGACCTGCTCGACCGCGTCGGCGCGCGCCCGACGGCGGGAGCGGACGCGGCCGGGTGGCCGCCGCTTATGCGCTGTCCTGCGTGCGCGAAGCGGGCGCGTCCGGCGGCGGGAGCGTAGGCCGTGGACCTGTTCGGCATCGGCCTGCTCGAGCTGACGTTCATCCTGCTCGTGGCGCTCATCGTGCTCGGCCCGGCGCGGATGGTCGAGATGGCGGGGCGCATGGGGAAATACTGGCGGGAGGCGCAGCGGATGCTCCGCGAGGCGGCGGACGCGGCGGCGGTGAACCTCGACGCCAAGCCGGATACGCCGCGTGAGGACGCGCCCGGCGAGGCGCCGGACGAATCGGTGGCGCGCGGCGGCGGCAACGGCGCGGCGCCGGAGGAGCGCGAGGAGGCGGAGCGGCATGGCTGAGGCGATGACGCTGCGCGAGCACCTCGATGAGTTGCGCCGCCGCCTCATCATCGCGGCCGTCTTCGTGGCGCTTGCGACCATCGCGGCGTTCGTGTTTCGCGACCCCATCTTGGCCTTCCTGTTGGAGCCGGGGTTCGGACAGCGGGACGAGAAGCCCATCGCCACCGAGGTGTTGGAAATAGTCGGGGTGACGTTCAAAGTTACGCTGATGGCGGGGTTCGCCGCGGCGTTGCCGGTAGTGCTCTACCAGGCGGTGCGCTTCGTATCGCCGGGGCTGACGGGGCGCGAGAAGGCGTACGTGGCGCTGCTCATCCCCGGCGTGCTGCTCGCCTTCGGCGCGGGGGCAGCCTTCGCCTACTACGTGCTGCTGCCGCCCGCGCTCGGCTTCCTGTTCGAGTTCGGGTCGGCGAACGTTGACCCGGAGATCCGCGTCGCCAGCTACGTGAACGTGGTGACGTCGCTGATGTTCTGGATGGGCGTGATGTTCCAGTTGCCCATCGCCATGTTCCTGCTCGCGCGGCTAGGGGTAGTTTCTCCCCGATGGTTAGGGCGCTTCCGCCGCTATGCCGTGGTGCTGGCGTTCATAGCGGCGGCAGTCATCACACCCACCTTCGACCCGGTGAACCAGACGCTCGTGGCCGTGCCCATCGTCGTGTTGTACGAGGTGGGCGTCCTGCTCGCGCGCCTCGGCAGCAGGATGCGCCGCCGAACGGGGCGCTAGCGCGCCGCTATGCGCATACCCGCGCCGGGCAAGCGCCTCGCCGTGTCCGCGCCCTTCTTCTACGGATGGGCGATCGTCGGCGTCGCGGGCGCCGCCAACATCGCGCGCGTCTCCTCCGCCGTCGAGGTCTCCACGCTCTTCCTGCCGGTGCTGACGGAGGAGTTCGGGTGGAGCGTTACGGCGATAGCGAGCGCGACGACGATGGGCAGCATCGGCACGGCGCTGACCGGGCCGTGGGTGGGGCGGTTGGTCGACCGGTTCGGACCGCGGATGGTGGTTGCGTTGGGCGGATTGCTGGTGGGGGCGGGGTGCTTCGCGCTGGCGGGCATGGGCAGCCTCGGCGTGTTCGTTGCCGCCTACGCGCTCGTGCGCTGCGCCGGACAGGGGCTGATGCTCTTCTCCACGCCGGTGGCGGTGGCGAACTGGTGCGAGCGGCGGCGCGGCACGGGGGGCGCCGTGCTGCTCGGCATATCGGCCATCGGGCTGATGGCCGCGCCTGTGGCCGTGCAGTACGCCATTGAGACGGTGGGCTGGCGCATGGCGTGGTTTGCGCTGGGGGCGCTGGCGGTCGGCTTGGGAGTCATCCCGGCGCTGCTGCTGCTGGTGCGCCGCCCGGAGGACGTGGGGTTGGCGATGGACGGCGACGCAGAAAAAGGAGCGGAGCTACGGACACGCCGTCCGGTCGCCGAATCGTGGACCGTCCGCCAGGCGCTGAGGAGCAGGGCGCTGTGGCTGCTCATGGCGTCCATCTTCTTCGAGAGCCTGGTTACGACGGGCGTCGGGTTCCACCAGATGCCCTACTACCTCGAGCGCGGGCTGGACTCGACTATCGGCGCGGCAGTGGTGAGCACGTTCGCGGTGGGGCTGGCGGCGGGCAGCGTGGCGTTCGGCTGGCTAGCCGACCGCGCGTCGCCCAAGGCGTTGATGGTGGCGGCCAACTGCGCGCTGGCGGGGATTATGGCGCTGCTGCTGTTCGTCCACAGCGCAGCGCCAGCGTTCGTCTTCGCGTTCGGGTTCGGAATGGTGGTCGGCGGCTTCATGACGCTGCCGACGGTGCTGGTGGCCTTCTTCTACGGGCGCGACTGGCTAGGGTCGATCAGCGGCGTGGTGAACGTGGTGCGGGGCCTGGGCCTCGCCTTGGGGCCGACGGTGGCGGGGGCGTTCTTCGACCTGACGGGGCGCTACGAACCGGCGTTCATCACGTTCACCGCGCTGTCGGTGGCCGGAGCGGCGTTGATGGCGGCGGTGCGCCGCCCGAGGAGGCCGACAAGCGAGACGGCGGCGGCAAGCGCGGGAGCGTGAAGCGCGACGGGCGGGAGGACGCTACCGCTTCTCGGCGGTCTCCGCGCCTTCCTTCTGAGCGTCCTTGGCGTCGGCGCTCTTGGACGACGCGTCGTCCTCCGAGCCGGTGACCGTGCGGCGGAACTCGCGGATACCGCTGCCGATGGCGCGCCCGACCTCAGGCACCCTGCTCGCGCCGAAGATGATGAGCACGATGACGAGGATGATGGTGAGTTCCGGCCAACCCATTCCGAAGGGCATGCGAGCGTCTCTCCCCGCGTGATGCTCCGCATCATAGCACACTCCGCAAGCGCCCTCGGGGCGAATTACGGGCGCGCGGTAGGCCAGAGGGTTTACGCGGCGGCGGGCGCGTGTTCTAGACTTGGCGCCGTGCTTGGAAGCGTTCCGAAGACAGCGTTGGTGCTCGCCGGGGGTAGAGGGGAGCGGCTGCGCCCGCTGACGAACGACCGCCCGAAGCCGATGGTGGAGCTGAACGGGCGGCCTATCCTCGAGCATCACCTCGAATGGCTGCGCGCCAACGGCGTGGAGCGGGCGGTGGTGCTGACGGGCTACCTGGGCGGGGTGGTGCGCGACCACTTCGCGGTCGAGCGCGTCGCAGGGCTGCGCGTGGAGTGTCTGCAAGAGGAGCGCCCGTTGGGCAGGGGCGGCGCCCTGCGCAAAGGGTTCGAGCACGCGCGGGCGGACGGAGACGTTGTGGCGACCAACGGCGATGTGGTTACCGACCAGGCGCTGTCGGAGTTGGCGGCGGCCCACGAGCGGACGGGCGCGGACGCGACGCTGTTGCTCAAGCGGTTGGTGAGCCAGTACGGCATCGTGGAGGCGGGAGAGGACGGGTTGGTGCGCGGGTTCGAGGAGAAGCCGGCGCTGCCCTACTGGATCAACGCAGGCGTCTACGTGCTGTCGCCGCGTGCGCTGGCGCGCTTCCCTGAGGAGGGCGACCACGAGACGGCGGTGTTCCCCGCGCTGGCGCAGGAGGGGCGGTTGGCCTGGTGGGGCTGCACCGGCTATTGGCAGTCGGTAGAAACGCTGAAGGACCTCGGGTTGGCGGAGGAGCGGTTGCGCGAGGCGGTAAGGAGCGCGCGGGAGTAGGCGCGTCGGCGCTAGTGGCTGTGGGCGGGAAGGTGGTCGTGCTCGTGCTCGGCGATGCGGTGGTGGCTGATGCCAGGCTCGCCGATGGGATCGACGTGCACGACCGCGTCGCCCAGGTAGGGGATGGCGTGGCTGAGGGAGTGCGCGACGCGCTTGCCGAGTTCGTGCGCCCCTTCTAGCGAGAGGTCGCCGGTCGGCGTTACGTGCACCTCGGCGTGGAGGCGGTGGCCTAGCCAGCGCGCGCGGACGTAGGTGACGCTCCGCACGCCGGGGGCATGAGCGGCCTGGTGCTCTATCTCGCCCAGCGTCTCGGGGTCAACGCCGTCCAGCATACGCGCGAAGACCGACTTGGCCGACTGGTAGACGATGCGCGCGATGAGGGCGCTGATGGCGAGGCCGACGATGGGGTCGGCGATGGGGTAGCCCGCCCAGATGACGAGAGCGCCGATGAAGACGCCGAGGCTGGTGAGGCCGTCCGTGCGCGCGTGGTAGCCGTCGGCGACCAGGGCGGCGCTGTTTATCTCGCGCCCGACGCGGATGCGGAAGAGGGCGACGGCCTCGTTCCCGATGAAGCCGACGGCGCCGGCGGCGGCCACCGCCCACACTAAACTGATGTCTTGGGGGTTCAAAAGCCTGTCGATGGACTGGTAAGCGGCGGCGGCGGCGCTGAAGAGGATGATGAGGACGATGATGAGGCCGGCGAAGTCCTCGACGCGCCCGAAGCCGTAGGTGAACCTACGGCTCGGAGGGCGGCGCGCGAACAGGAACGCGATCCAGAGCGGGACGGCGGTGAGGGCGTCGCCGATGTTGTGGATGGTGTCGGCGAGCAGCGCCACGCTGCCGGAAAGAACGTAGACGACCATCTGCGCGGCCGCGGTCAGGCCGAGGCCGACGAACGACCACTTGATGGCCCAGATGCCGCGGCTCGTGGTCGCGATGGTGGGATCGACCACGCCGTGCGTATGGCCGTGGCCCTCGCCGCCGCCGTGGGAGTGGCCGTGTCCGCCGCCGTGGTGATGGTGGCGCGCCATAGTGCTACGATAGCGCCAAATCGCGGCATAGGCTAGCGGCTCCGGCGGCGGGCCGGGGCAACGCTGCGAGAGGAGGCAAGCGGCTATGGGCATCTCAGGACTCGGCTACATCGGCCTCGGCGTGTCGGATATCGAGCGCTGGCGCGCGTTCGCCACGACGGGCGTGCTGGGCATGCAAGAGAGCGAGCAAGGCGCCGATGGCACCGTCTACCTGCGAATGGACGAGCATCACCACCGCCTCGCGCTGACCCCCACGGGCGAGGACGACGTGGTGTTCGTCGGCTGGGAGGTTCCGACCGTCGAGGCGCTGGATGAGATGGCGGAGCACTTGACCAAGCACGGCGTGGCGTTCGAGGAGGCGACGCCGGAGGAGCTGGAGCATCGCAAGGTGCTGCGGATGATCAAGCTGCGGGAGTCGAGTGGGGCGCCGATCGAGATCTTCTGCGGCCCGCTCGTCCTGTGGGAGCGCCCCTTCCACCCGGCGACGCCCATCAGCGGCTTCAACACCGGCTCGTTGGGGCTCGGGCACATGATCCTATTCCAGAAGAACCTCAAGGAGGCGACGGCCTTCTACCGCGACGTGCTCGGGTTCAAGGTGAGCGACTACATCGACGTGCCGGTCTTGGGCGAAGCGGTCTTCTTCCACTGCAATCCGCGCCACCACTCCATCGCCATCGTAGAGGCGGACGTGCCGCGCCACTTGCAGCACATCATGCTCGAGGTGAAGAACCTCGACGACGTGGGCCTCGCCTACTACCGCTGCAAGGAGTTCGGGACACCGTTGTCCCTGGACATCGGCCGCCACACCAACGACCACATGTTCTCCTTCTACATGGTCAGCCCCTCCGGGTTCGACATCGAGTACGGCTGGGGCGCGCGCCTCATCGACGACTCAACGTGGGTCGTGCAGCGCCACGTCTCCCCGGCCATCTGGGGGCACCAGCCCGTCGCGCGCTAGCGGAGTGCTTGTCTAGTCCAGCAGGAAGCTGCGCAAGAGGCGGTTGAAGCGCCGGGGCTGCTCGCGGAAGCAGTAGTGCCCGGCGCGGTTGAGCACCGCGAACTCGAGGTCGGCGGTCGCGGAGGCCAACCGCTCGTAGAGTTGGTAGCCGGAGACGGGCAGGGGCGCGGAGAGGTCGTTGGCGCCCCAGACCAGCAGCGTCGGGACGGGCAGGCCGCCGCGGTCGATGGCGTCGAGCGTTTCCCGCTTGCCGGCGTTCATGCTCGGCAGCCAGACGCGCTCGTTCGCCTCCGCCATCCGTTCGCGCGCCTCCGCCGTCTGGGGCAGCTGAGCGATGCGCCACATCCGCTCGATGAAGTCAGGGGTGACGTGCGCGGTCGAGTAGGACTGGGCGACCGGCTCGGCGCGAACGCTCTCGATGGTCAGCGGGCCGCTCACGCTCGGCGGGTGGAAGGCCGCGTGAGAGGGCAGGCTCTGGTAGAAGATGCCCGGCGGCGCGTAGGGGCTGTTGGGAGCAAGCGTATTGGAGTCGACTAGCACGACCTTGCGCACGAGTTCGGGAGCGCGCAACGCGAGGTCGGCCACTAGCAACCCGCCGCGCGAGTGTCCGACGAGGTGGTAGGGCGCGGCGCCCATCGCTTCGAGGAAGGCGGCGGCGTGCTCGTACAGCGCCTCATAGGTGTAGTCCTCGTCGCGGGCGGGAGGCGGGGTGAAACCCTGGCCGAGCTTGTCGGGCGCGAAGACGTGGAAGTCGCGCTCGAGGCCCGGCAGGTTGAGGCTCCACGAGTCGAGCGAGTAGAGATGGCCGTACTGCCCGCCGTGGAAGAGGACGAGTGGTTCGCCGCTCCCGCCCTCGTAGTAGCGAGTGCGAACGCCCGCCACGTCCGCGAAGCGCAGGTTGCGCTCCTCGAGACCGTCAGCTGAGTATTCTTGGTGGGTATCCGACACGCCGGCGCCTTTCCGTCCGCACTTTACACCTACGCGGCGCGCGTCTACACTTGCCAACCGCTTCGCATGGGCGAGACGGCGGCGGAATCGCCGCCTCGACCTACTCCCCCGCCTGTGCGAGCCCGCAGCCTTCGGCTATAGGAGCGACGGAATGCTCACTGCCGAGCAATTGGCGTTGATGTCGGGCCCAGCCTCGCCGCTGCCGCGGGAGGCGAACGAGTTGCTATGCCTTACGGGGCCCGGCACGCCGATGGGGGACACGGTGCGCCGCTATTGGATTCCGGCGCTGCTCTCGACGGAGTTGCCGGAGGCGGACGGCGCGCCGGTGGAGGTGCGCCTGCTGGGCGAAGACCTGGTGGCGTTCCGCGACACGA
>JAPPFU010000022.1:4940-7491 GCA_028875085.1 Chloroflexota bacterium | reverse complement strand
TGAAGGCGGGGGGCGGCCTGGCCGCCGAAGCGCTCGCGCCCGCATGGCCGGGCTACCGCTTACTGGTCGCGCCCGCGGGCGGCGCGCTCTCTCCGGCGCTGGCGGGATGCCTCGCCCTCGACGGCGCCGACTATGCCCTCGCGTCCGAGGACGACGGCGCCGAGCGCCCCGACGCGGTGCTCTATGAGCATCCCGGGGCTGCGCCGCCGGCGGACCGAGGCCGCGCGCCCGTTCTTGCGGTGGTGGCCGCTGAGCGCCTTGCGGAGATCGAAGGTGCGCCGCCCGCGGACGACTTCATCGTCTGTCCGTGGGCGCCAGGCGAGTTGGCCGCGCGCGTCCGCCGTCTGCTGAACGCCGCCGCGCCGCCCGACGCGCCAGGCGTGATTCGCTCCGGCGATCTGGTGATCGACACGAACCGCTATGACGTCTACCTAGCGGGCCGCCCGGTGGTGCTCACGTTCAAGGAGTACGAGTTGCTGCGCGTGCTGGCGTCCAGCCCGGGGCGGGTCTACCGCCGCGAGACGCTGCTGGAGGACGTGTGGGGGTACGCTTACTTCGGCGGCACGCGGACGGTAGACGTGCACGTGCGGCGGCTGCGCAGCAAGATAGAAGACGCCGCGCACACCTTCATCGACACGGTGTGGAACGTCGGCTACCGCTTTCGCGGCTAGGCGTGGCGCGTTAGAATCAGCCCGTGGAGGAGGCCGCATGCCGCTGTACGAATACGTTTGCCCGCGCTGCAACGCCCAGTTCGAGAAACTCCAGCCGATGGCTCAGGCCGGAGACGCCGACTGCCCGAACTGCGAGGCGCCCGCGAACCGCGTGGTGTCGCTGATGGCGCCGGCGCAGATAGCAGGAGGGAGCGTCGGCGGTGGCGGTGGCTGCGCTTGCGGCGGCGCGTGCGCCTGCCGTTAGCCTCGCTGCGCCACGCTTCCCTTTCCCGCGCCCTAGTTTTCGCTCGCCCCGCGCGACGCCGCTCGGCGGCGCAGCGCGCGCCCGGCGGCGTAGAGCAGCGCCGCCTCCGCTAGCGCCATCACGCCGATGAGCAGGGTTACGTCGCGCCAGAAGCCGAAGGGGAAGATGCGGACGAGGTAGCTGGTTCGCGCGTCGAATCGATAGTTGCCCTGGGGGAAGCCCAGGGCGTGGAATAGGTCAAACACCGCGTCGAAGGCGACGAGGCTGGCGAGGCCGACGGCGGCCACGAACGCCGCCGTTACGATCGCCCCGCCCATCATCCAGCGCGCGGCCTCCGCAACCGCGCGGCGCCGCCAGAGGAGCGCGGCCGCCGCCAGCGCCGCGAGCAGGAAGAGCGCTGCGCCCGCTCGCACGCGCTCCACACGCCGGAACATCGCCTTCACGTCCGCCATATGCGCGGCCTCCGCTGCCGTGAAGAGGTCGCGCTCCTCGCCGTAGACCGCCGCCCGCGCCTGGAGCGGCTCGGCGTCGCCGGCGAAGTAGTCCTGCACCTGGCGCCCCACCTCGCGCAGCCCCTCGGGGGAGATGCCTGTCTCGGCGGACACGCCGTGCCTGGCGAAGAGCGCCTCATAGAGCCGCAGGCTGCCCGCCGCCCATAGGACGTTCACGCTGATGAGGAGCAGCAGGACGGCGATGGGGACGGCTCCGCGAAGCGCCCGCCGCGCCGCGCCGCCGCGCATGTCCGTAGCGTCAGTCACCGCGCGCATGATAGACGGGGGGCGGGCGCTACAGGTGCGTTACGGTCAAGCCGGCGATGCGCCGCGTCATCTCGTCAGCCACCACCAGGCGGTGGCAGTCGCTGGGGTTCCGCTCGAGGCACATAATTGCGACGGGCGAGCGTTGCTCCAGCAGCGAGGCGAGCTCGGCGTAGCCGGCTTCGGGGTCGCGTAAGACGATGCGGCCCGCGCCGCTGAATCTGCCCTCGTTCCCCAGCGCCTCTAGGTGCGCGTAGGCGACGCCCGACGCGGCGAGTGCGTCCGCAAGCTGCGTCTTGGAGAAGTCCGGCTTGAACCGGCTCCCGGTCTTGAGGCGCACGTCGGCCAGTACGGAGACCTCGTTCTCGCGCAGGATGCCGATGAACTCGTCGAGGCTCCGCTTGGAATAGCCGATGGTGAACAGCCGCATTCGCGCCCCCTTCCGCCGAACGATACTATCTGTCCCGGCCGCCGCTCTTGCCCCCGCCGCCTGATAGGCGTACGTATGGCGGCGGCCAACCCCAACGCCGGAGGGCGCTATGACGCAGACCGCCGACCCCACCGCCGCCGACTTCGACGCGCTGCTTGCGGTGATGCGCCGCCTGCGCGACCCGCAGGCGGGCTGCCCGTGGGACCTGGAGCAAACGCACCTGTCGCTGCGCAACACGTTGGTCGAGGAGGCGTATGAGGCGCTGGAGGCGATCGACTCGGGCGAGACGGACGCGATGGTGGAGGAGTTGGGCGACCTGATGTTCCAGACGGTCTTCCACGCGCAGATCGGCGCCGACGAGGGGCGCTTCACCATCCGCGACGTGCTGGTGCGCCTCACGGAGAAGCTGGTGCGACGCCACCCGCACGTGTTCGCGGACGCGACGGCGGGC
>JAPPFU010000022.1:3315-4930 GCA_028875085.1 Chloroflexota bacterium | reverse complement strand
GGCAGCGCGCGCGAGGCGCTGGGGCAGTGGGAGACGCTGAAGGCAAAGGAGCGCCAGGCCAAGGGCGAGGGCGCCCGTTCGATGCTGGACGGGGTTCCGCGCGCGATGCCGGCCCTCGCCTACGCGCAGGCGGCAGCAGACCGGGCGGCGCGCGCCGGGTTCGCATTCGAGTCGGACGAGGCGGCGTTGGAGAAACTAGTGGAGGAGTTGGCGGAGGTTCGGGAGGCGCCGACGGTTGAGCGCCGCGAGGAGGAGGTGGGCGACGCGCTGTTCATGGCGGTGGTGAACGCGGCGCAGATGGGGGTGGACGCGGAGGCGGCGCTGCGGGGCGCGAACCGCCGCTTCGCCGAGCGCTTCCGCTTGGTGGAGGCCGAGGCGCGGCGGCGCGGCGAGCGGCTGGCCGATATGGCGGCGGGCGAGAAACGGGCGCTTTGGGACGCGGCGAAGGCGGCCGCGCGACCATAGCCCGCAAGCGTTCCTTAATGACTTTGCAGGCGCGGGGATGCTATAAGCGCATTCGCGGCCTCAGGCCGCGAGGCAATCCGCTGCGCAGGGCAGCATAGAGGCGAGTGCCACGGTGGGAAGAGCCATCCGAACCCTATTGATACTAACCGGTCTGCTGGCGGTCGCCGCGATGGGCGGCGGCGCGGCCTTGGCGCAGGAGGCGGGGCAGCCCGACGCGGAGTCGTCGGACGACGTTACGCTGATCGCGCCCTTCCGCAGCATCGCGCCGGACGGCCCGATGGACGACGCAGAGTTCAACCTGACCTTCATCAACCACTCCACGGAGCGCCGCGTCGTCCGCTTCGACTTCAGCGGCGTGCCGGAGGGGTGGGAGGCGAACGTGTGGGACCGCTTCACCAACTTCCGCCTCCGCCAGTTGGCCATCGAGCCTTACGACGGGACGGAGGAGTCGAACGAGGCGGAGCACCGCCTGCGCATCACGCCCAACCCGGAGGACACGGAGGGCGGCTCCTTCCCCATTACGTTGAACATCGTCTCGGTGGACGGCAGCGTTACCTTCGACTCGGCAGTCATCACGGTGGTGCTGCCGCGCCTAACGCCGGTGGCAGCCGGCGACGTGGAGTTGGAGAGCACCTTCCCGTTCCTGCAAGGGGCGGCGACCAGCCGCTTTGAATTCGAGGTGGCTATCAAGAATCGCACGGGGGCGGACGCCTCGTTCGACCTGGGGGCGGAGTCGCCCCTGAATTGGACGGTGCAGTTCCTGCCGGCCTTCGGCGACGAGCGCATCATCTCCAGCGTGGCGCCGGTGGACAACGCGACGCAGCGGGTGAACGTCCGCGTGCAGCCGCCGCCGTTCGAGCGCGCAGGCGTCTACAACATCCCGTTCACGGTCTCCAACGATGACTACGGGGCCACCATCCTGCTGACGGTGGAGATTACGGGGCGTCCCGATCTGAACCTGGCCACCGTCTCTGGGCGCCTCAACGTGGACGCGCCAGCGGGCGAGCAGACCATCGTGGAGATGGTGGTGGCCAACCTGGGCACGGGCGACCTGAGCGCCGTCTCCTACTTCGGCTCCGCACCCGACGGCTGGACGGTGCAGTTCGACAAGAACGAGTCGCAAGGCGTGGCCGCCGGGGACGTGGAGCAG
>JAPPFU010000022.1:0-3305 GCA_028875085.1 Chloroflexota bacterium | reverse complement strand
ATCACGCCGCCGAGCGACGCCATCCCGGGCGACTACGCGGTTACCATCACGGCGCGCAGTCCGGAGGACTTCAGCGACGTGGAGTTCCGCGTCAGCGTCTCGCAGTCCACCATCTGGGGGTGGCTCGGCATCGTTATCGTCATCATTGTGCTGGGCGGCTTGATCGGCCTGTTCGTCAGGCTAGGCAGGCGATGAGCGGCGAGCAACCCCTGGTCGAAGCGCGCGGCCTGACCAAGCGCTACGGAAACTTCACGGCGGTGGACAGCCTCGACCTCACGCTGCGCCAGGGCGAGGTGTACGGCTTCCTGGGGCCGAACGGCTCGGGCAAGAGCACCACGATTCTGATGCTGCTGGGGCTGACGGAGCCGTCGGCGGGCGAGGTTCGCGTGATGGGGCATGACCCTGGCCGCGAGCCTATCGCCGTGAAGCGGCGCATCGGCTACTTGCCCGAGTCGGTGGGCTTCTACGGCGACCTGAGCGGGCGGGCGAACCTGCTCTACACCGCCGACCTGAACGAGATTCCCCGCCCGGAGGCGCTGACGCGCATCGACGACCTGCTCGCCACCGTGCTGTTGGCGGACGCCGCTGATCAGCCGGTGGGCCAGTACTCGCGGGGAATGCGCCAGCGCCTCGGCCTGGCCGACGTGCTGCTGAAGCAGCCGAGCCTGGTCATCCTCGACGACCCTACGCTGGGCCTCGACCCGGCGGGCGTGCAGTGGCTCCTGGGCCTTATCGAGACGCTCTCGCGAGAGCGCAACATCACCGTCTTCCTCTCCTCCCACCAGTTGGTGGAGGTGCAGCGGGTGTGCGACCGCGTCGGCATCATGTCGCGCGGCAAGTTGGCGCTCGAGGGCGACGTGGCCAGCCTCACGGCGCAGGACGAGCAGGGGGGTTACGAGGTACACGCGGAGGTCGCCGGGGGCGGTGAGGAGGTGCTGGAGACGTTGCGCGCGCTCCCGGGTGTGACGGCAGTCGAGCGCCACGGCGCGGCGATCAGCGTATCGTCCGCGCAGGACGTGCGGCCCGCCGTGGCGTCGGCGCTGGTGGGCGCGGGCGCGCAGGTGCTGGAGGTGCGCTCGCGCAACCGAACGTTGGAGGACATCTACCTGCGCTACTTCCAGCCGGAGGAGGCGCGCGGATGAGCGCCATCTTCTGGAAGGAGCTGGGCGACCACTTCGGGCGGCGTCGATTTATCCTCACGCTGTCGCTGATTCTGTTCGGCGTGCTGTGGGGGCTGTTTATCCTCCAGCGCGAGGTGAACGGCTCGGGCAGCGCGCAAGGCGAGTTGCTCTTCCTGCGCCTATTCACGGCGTCGAGCGGCGTGCTGCCGCCGGTGCTGTTCTACATCGGCTTCTTCGGCCCTCTGGTCGGCATCGCGCTGGGGTTCGACGCGGTGAATAGCGAGCGCAGCCAGGGCACGCTCTCGCGCTTGCTGGCGCAACCCATCCACCGCGACGCCGTGTTCAACGGCAAGTTCCTCGCGGGGCTGGTTACGCTGGCCATCGTGCTCGTCTCCATGGTGCTGTCCATCGTGGGGCTGGGGATGTTCGTGATGGGCTACGCGCCGGGGAGCGAGGAGGTGGTGCGGCTGCTGGGCTTCTCGGTGGTGGCGGTGGTGTATCTGGCGTTCTGGCTCGCGCTGGCGATGACACTGTCCATCTTCTTCCGCAACACCGTCGCGTCGGCGCTGGTGGCGCTGGGGGTGTGGCTCTTCACCTCCTTCTTCGTGGCGTTGCTCATCGCGCCGGCGGTGGCCGACCTGATCGTGCCGAGCATCGAGAGCGTGGACGAGGCGGTGCGCCACTTCAACGTGAGCCTGTGGGTGGCGCGCGTGTCGCCGTCCACGCTGTTCGACGAGGCGACGCAGACGTTACTGAGTCCGAACGTGCGCACGCTCGGCCCGCTGCTCCAGGCGCAGACGCAAGGGCTGTTATCCAACCCCATCTCGGCGGGGCAGAGCCTGCAACTGGTTTGGCCGCACATCGTGGTGGTGTTCTCGATGGTCGCATTCCTCGTGTCCCTCTCCTACGTCAAGTTCCTGCGGGAAGAGATACGCAGCTAGCCGCAGGCCGCCGCGCTGCTAGACTGGAGGCATGCAGCGCGCCCGTCCTGCTATGAGCGGCGTCCGCGAGCGCTTGGAGAAAGAGGAGGCGCTGCGCCTCTCCCCGCACGCGACATTGAGCGCCGCGAGCGCGGGCCGTCTGGAGCCGGAGCCGCCCGACGACCTGCGCACCGAGTTCCAGCGTGACCGCGACCGCGTCCTTCACACCAACGCCTTCCGCCGCCTCAAGCACAAGACGCAGGTCTTTGTCGCCCCGGTGGGCGATCACTTCGTAACGCGCCTTACCCATACCCTCGAGGTGGCGCAGATAGGGCGCACCATCGCCCGCGCCTTGCGCCTCAACGAAGACCTGGTGGAGGCCGCATGCCTGGGCCACGACGTGGGGCACACGCCCTTCGGCCACGTGGGGGAGGCGACGCTGGACGGCCTCGCGCCAGGCGGCTTCCGCCACAACGAACAGAGCCTCAGGATCGTGGACACATTGGCGAAAGAGGGCCGGGGGCTGAATCTCACGCATGAGACGCGGCAGGCGATTCTTCACCATTCCAAGCCGCGCGGCAGTTTCATGGAGGGCGCCGAGTTGGACGCGCTGACGCTGGAGGCGCAGGTGGTGCGCGTGGCCGACGCCGTCGCCTACCTGGCCCACGACATAGCGGACGCGGTGCGCGCGGGCGCGCTCCGCGAGGAGGAGCTGCCCGCCGACGCGCGCGAACTGCTGGGAACGCGCCACTCCCAGCGTGTGGACGCGATGGTGCGCGACGTAGTGGAGGCGTCGTGGGCGGCGGCGGAGGGCGCCGTGCCGCGCCCCCGCCTGGCGATGAGCCGCGAGGTCGAGCGCGCCGTCGTTGACCTGCGCGAGTTCATGTTCGAGCGCGTCTACCTGCCCAACGACCACAGCCCGGAGGGCCAAGAGGCAATCCGCGTCGTGGAGTTCCTTTACGGCGAGTTCACGGCGCGCCCGGACGAAATCCCGGAGCGCTACTTCATGCGCGGCGAGACGCCCGAGCGCGCCGCCGTCGACTACATCGCCGGGATGACCGACCAGTTCGCACTGCGTACGGCGGAAGGGCTACGCCCCGGTTTCGTAACGGAGTTGTTCGCGGGCCGCGTGTAGCGCGCGGAGGCAAGCCCGCGCGCTTGGGCGCGCTTGCATCCGCTCGGATGCGCTCGCCAAATCTCGCCATTTCTCTCTTGCCGTCCGGGGAGTCGGCGTTCCTACAATCGTCAGTCCGACGCTATGAGC
>JAPPFU010000125.1 GCA_028875085.1 Chloroflexota bacterium | reverse complement strand
CGCTCTACCACGTGGCCGGCCTCCAGAGCGCGCTCGCGTCCATCTACGGCGGGCGCACGCTTGTCGTCCAGCGCCAGTTCGGCGCCGCCGAGTGGCTTGAACTCGCCGAGCGCGAGCGCGTCCAGCGCGCCCTGCTCGTTCCGACGATGCTCAAGCAGATTCTCGACCACCCCGATTTTCCCCGGCGCGACCTCTCCGCCCTCAGCGTCCTCACCTACGGCGGCGCGCCAATGCCCGCGCCGCTCATCGAGCGCGCTATCGCCGCCCTGCCCCATGTCCGCTTCATCAACGCCTTCGGCCAGACGGAGACCGCCTCCACCATTACGATGGTTCCGCCCGAAGACCACGTGCTGGAGGGGCTGCCGGAGGTGGTCGCCACGCGCCGCCGCCGCCTCCGCAGCATCGGCCGCCCCCTCCCCGACGTGGAGGTGGCGGTGCTGGACGAGCATGGCGCGCCGCTGCCGCCTGGCGTCACGGGCGAGATCGCGGCGCGCGGCGACCGCGTAACACGCGGCTACCTGGGCGAGGCGGACGGCGAGCGCCTGCTCCCCGGCGGCTGGCTCGCCACCGGCGACCTGGGCCGCATGGACGAGGACGGCTACATCTACCTCGAGGGCAGGGCGAAGGATTTCATCAAGCGCGGCGGCGAGATGGTCTCCCCGGAGGAGGTGGAGAACGTGCTGCTGTCGCATCCGGGGGTCGAGGAGTGCGCGGTCGTCGGCCTGCCGGACGACACGTGGGGCGAGCGCGTCGCCGCCGTCATCGTGCCCAAGCGCGGCCAAGCGCCCGATAAGGCGGCGCTCTTCGCGCTAGCGGAGCGTGAACTCGCCCGCTTCAAGCGCCCCGAACAGGTCTTCTTCGCCGACGAACTCCCCCGCAACGACCTCGGCAAGGTGCTCAAGCGCGAACTACGCGAGCGGCTGGCGCGGTGTGACTAGCGCGAGCACAGCGGACAAGCTCGAGGCGCTGCGCAAGATACTCGTGAGCGAGGCGCAGGGCGGCTACGCGGACAAGACCGTCATCGGCGGCCTCGACGCCTTCCTGCGCACGCTCGGCGCCGACGCGCAGGGCGGAGACGCGGCACTGCGCGCGCTGGCCGACCGGGGGATGCTGGCCGTCGACTACGCCGCCCTCGACCCGCCGCGCCGCAAGCGCTGGAGCGAGGAGGTCGGGCGCATCATCGGGGCGGCAGCGCCGCCACCCGCGCTCCCGCTGCGCGGGCGTAAGGCCGCTCCCGACGCCAAGCGTCCGCGCAAAGCCGCTCCTGCGCCCGCGCCGCGCTTCGACCTAGACGCCGACGTATCCGTGCTGCGCGCCGTTACGGCGGCGAACCGCCCCCGCCTGGCGCGACTAGGCGTGCGCGCCGTCCGCGACTTGGTGTTCCTGTTCCCCAACCGCCACCTCGACTACTCGCGGCGGCGCTCCGTCGCTCAGGTGCGCCCCGGCGAGGAGCAGACCATCGTCGTTACTTTGTGGGAGGCGCACGAGTTACGGCTGGGGCGCGAGGGGCGCCTGCGGGCGAGCGAGGCGGTGGTGGGCGACGACACGGGCAACATCCGCGCCATGTGGTTCGGGCAGCCGTGGGTCGCGGGCAGTCTGAACAGCGCCCTCGAACGCGCCCAGCGCGCCGCCGCAGGCCCCGTCCGCCTCGTGCTCAGCGGCAAGGCGAGCGTCTTCCAGGGGCGGGCGCAGATGGACTCGCCGGAATGGGAGGTGGTGGACGACGCGGAGACCGCCGCCTCCATCCATACAGGCAGGCTGGTGCCCGTCTATCCGTCTACGGAGCGGATGCCGCAGCGGACGATGCGGCGCATCGTGCGCGAAGCGCTCGACCGCCTGTTCGGCGCGGAGGGCGCGCGCAACCCAGGCGCGCTGCCCGACCCGCTCGACGCGGAGACGCTGCGGCGGCGCGGCCTGCCGGCGCTGGGCGAGGCGGTGCTCCAAGCGCACTACCCGGACGACGAGGAGGCCAAGGAGCGGGCGCGCCAACGCCTCGCTTTCGACGAACTGCTGACGCTCCAACTGGCGCTCGGCGCGCAGCGGCGCAGCGTCTCCATCGCCAAGAGCATCTCGCTGCCGCCGCGCTCGCCCGCCGTCGCCGCGTTCGTCCGCTCGCTGCCCTTCACGCTCACCGAGGGGCAGCGGGGCGCGCTGCGCGAGGTGATGCGTGACATCGAGGGCGGGGACAAGCCGATGAGCCGCCTGTTGCAAGGCGACGTGGGCGCGGGCAAGACGGTGGTCGCCCTCGCCGCGCTGCTGGCCGCCGCGGCGGACGGACGCCAGGGCGCGTTGATGGCGCCGACGGAGGTGCTGGCGGAGCAGCATTTCATGACCGTTCGTCGCCTGCTCGGCGGCCTCGACCAACAGGACGGCGCGGCGCACCGCTTCGCCTGCCGCGTGGACGGGCGCGAGCGCCCTATCGAGGTCGGCCTGCTGACCGGCTCGCTGCGCGCCAAGGCGCGGCGCGAGGTGCACGAACGGGCGGGAGATGGCTCGCTCGACCTGCTCATCGGCACGCACGCGCTTCTCCAAGAAGAGGTGTCGCTGCCCAATCTGGCGCTGGCCGTCGTGGACGAGCAGCACCGCTTCGGCGTCGTGCAGCGAGCCGCCCTCCGCGCCAAGGGGCCGGGCGCAGGCATCGAACCCCACCTGCTGGTGATGTCCGCCACGCCCATCCCGCGCACCCTCGCCCTTACCCTCTACGGCGACCTGGACGTCTCCACCATCCGCGGCCTTCCACCCGGCAGGCCGCCCGTCCGGACGCATATCGTGCAACCCGAGCGCCGCGAGGACGCCGAGGCATTCCTCGTAACGCAGGCGCGCGAGGGCCGCCAGTCGTTCGTCCTCTGCCCGCTCATCGACGAGTCGGAGGCCGTCCAAGCCCGCGCGGCGACGGAGGAGTACGAGCGCCTGCGCGGCGGCTCCCTCGCGGGCGTGCGCGTCGGCCTGCTGCTCTGACGCATGAGCCTCGCCGACAAGCAGGACGTGATGGAGCACTTCCGTGAGCGCGAACTGGACGTGCTGGTGGCCACGCCCGTCATCGAGGTGGGCGTGGACGTGCCCAACGCGACGGTGATGCTCATCGAGGGTGCGGAGCGCTTCGGCCTCGCCCAACTCCACCAGCTGCGCGGCAGGATCGGGCGCGGCGCTCACCGCTCCTACTGCCTGCTGATGCCCGAGGCGCTCACCGACGACGCGCGCAAGCGCCTCGACGTCATCGTCCGCTCATCCGACGGCTTCGAGATTGCGGAGGCGGACCTGGGCTTCCGCGGCCCGGGCGACGTGTTCGGCACGCGCCAAGCGGGGATGCCGACGCTGCGGATGGCGCGCCTCGACGACCGCGCCCTGCTCGACGCCGCGCGCGAGGAATCACGCGCCCTCCTCGCCGCCGACCCGCACCTCCGCGCCCACGCGGAACTGGCGGAGGCAGCCCGCCGCTACGCCGAGCGCGCCGCGGAGGTGGTCGAGGAGGTCGGCTAGCCCGCTGCCGGATAGTTGTGGGCCGCGCAGGGGAACTGCGGGCGGCCGACTGACATTCGCCGTTGACCCGCTCCGTAAGATTGGGGCGCGATGATGTCCATAGGCAGCACGAGGGAGGGCCGGTACCTTCTCCTCTTCAGCGCCCAGGTGCTAATCTGTCTGGGTCTGCTCACCTGGCACGAGGTGAGCTATCAGACAGGCGACGGCAGCCTAGCGACGCCCATCGCCATAGGACAGGGAATGGCGCCGTTCGTGGTCGTAGTGACGGCGGCGACGGTGGTCATCGTGGAGGGTTCGGCAATGCTGGCAGAGCGCTATCTCAAGAGACGCTACGAGGCAGGCAGGGCAGACGAAGCGGAGCTCTGGCGGGCGTGGAACGCGCGGCGCATCCAGGCGGAACAAGAGGGCCGCCCGTTCGACGAGCCGCCGCCCGGCGAGGACTCCGCGCCGCCCAAGGGCGCATAGCGGGTTCGGCAGAATCCGGGGCGCCTGCGTGGGTCGCTACGCCCCTTGCGCCGCCTCGCGGAGCAGCCCCACGTCGATCTTCTGCATCGTGAACATCGTCTCCATCACCCGCTCCGGCGACGCCGCCATCAACTCGCCCAACTCGGCGGGGAGCACCTGCCATGAGAGGCCGAACCTGTCCTCCAGCCAGCCGCACCAGCCCAGCGTCCCGCCCTCCGACAGCGCGTCCCAGTAGCGGTCGATCTCCTCCTGCGAATCGCACGAAACGACGAACGACACGGCGGGGCTCAGTTTGAACATCGGCCCGCCGTCCAACGCCGTGATTCGCTGGCCGCTCAACTCGAACTCCACCACCGCGCCGCCCTTGGCCGGACCGGCGGAGACGGCAGACACGCTCATCACCCGAGAGTCGGGGAAGAGCGCCACGTAGAACTCGGCCGCCTCCTCCGCGCGGCTCTCGAACCACAAGAACGGACTGATCTTCGGCGTCGCGCCCATCGCACAGCACCCCCAAGCCGCGTGCGGCGGCCCGTCTATACTACTTGGCGCGCCGACACAGCGCGTGCTATGCGCATAGCGAGCACCATCCTCAGAGACCGCCGCCGCGTCGTGTTGGCGACGCTCGCGGCGCTGGCACTCGCCGTGCTCCTCGCCGCCTGCGGCGCCGATGCCACGCCTACACCTACCCTTGCGTCCAGTCCGGCGCAGCGGAACAATCCGGAATGGAAGGCGCTAGCCGCGTTCTACAACGCCACTGGCGGGCCAAACTGGTGGAGCAACAGCAACTGGCTGAGCGACAGGCATATCAGCGAGTGGGACGGCGTTACCACCAACGCCAAAGGGCAAGTCATCGCTTTGAGTTTCTCATGGTGGGACGGGTTGAGAAGCGAGATGCCAACCGAATTGGGCGGTCTCTCCAACCTTGAATCGCTGAGTCTGAGTGGCACCCAATTGACCGGGGAGATACCTGCAGAGTTGGGCAGCCTCTCCAATCTTAAATTCCTACAGCTCAGCGGCAACCAATTGAGCGGAGAAATACCGGCGGAGCTCGGCAACCTTTCCAACCTTGAAGAACTGCGGCTCAGCGGCAACCAACTGACCGGGTGCGTGCCCGCCAGCCTGGGGAGCGTGCCGAACAACGATTTCGACGAGCTTGGCCTGCCCTTCTGCGAGGACGGCGGATAGGCCGGGCGCAGCACACTAGCGGCGGGGCGGAGGTATCTCGCGGACGCGGCCTGCGAACTCCTCGCTGACGAAGATGCGCCCGTCCAGTACCGCCACCGCCGTCGGGGAGACGAGGTCGTCCGCCAGCGCGTCGAGGCCGCCGTCGGGGCGGACGCGCACGAGGCGACCGGGCGCCTGCGCCGCCTCCGCGTAGCCCAGTTCGACCAGGGCGCGCATGTCGGCGCTGAACTCCGTAACCAGCATCGCGCCGTCTGCGTCGAACGCCACGTCCGTCGCCGCCGTCAGCCCGCGCGCGGCCACGGACATCTCGCCCGCGTCCAGCGCGTCGCCGTCGCCGTTCACGTCCTCTAATCGGTGGACGAGCGCCGCGCCGGTCGGATAGGGGAAGCCAGTGAGCATCGCCGCGTAGAGCGCGCCGTCAGGCCCCAACGCCAGCCCCGTCGGCACTGCGTCCATCTCGGACGGGCCTTCGCCCGTAGGGTTATCGAGCGGCGGGAAGTCGGCGTAGAGCGCCAGTTCGCCATCGGGCGAGACGCGCCAGATCACGTTCGCGCCCGCGTCGCTGACGAACAGGCCGCCGCCGGGCGCGGGGGCGAGGTCGTAGGGATTCAGCAGCGGATTCGGCGGGGAGACGGCAAGCAATTCCTGCCCGGTGATTCCCATGGGGTGTTCGCCGGGGCGCCAGCGGTAGACCTCGCGGAAGCCCTTGGCTCGCGCCTCGCTCACGGCGAAGAGGAGGCCGCCGTCGCCGTCGGGGATGACGGCGGACGGCCCGGCCGGTGCACCCTCCGGCCCGTTGGCCAGCGTGGGCAGCAGGTCGAGGACGACGCTGCGCGAGCCGTCCGGCTCGAGGCGGGTGATGGCGCCCGAGGCGACCTCGGCGACGAGCAGGCCGCCGTCGTGGGGCGTGAGGCCGCGCGGCGACTCAAGGCCCTCGAAGACGAGCGCTCCGCCGCCGCACGCAGCGAGGAGCGCAGGCAGGGCGGCCAGCAGAGCGAGGGCGCGCGGCACGCTAGGCGGCGGCGATGGGCGGCAAGGCGCCGCGCGCGGGCGACGCCTGCTCGTAGGCGTGAGCAACGCGGTAGAGCAGCGGCTCCTCGAACGGGCGCGCGGTCAGGTGCAGGCCGATGGGCATGCCCCCCTCGCCGAAGCCGCACGGGACGCTGACGGCGGGCATGCCGGTGATGTTGGCGAGGAAGGTGTTGCGCCCCAGCACCTCGTCGCGGGTGAGTTGGAGTTCGTGCACTTCGCCCTTGATGGTGATGCGCTCGGCGTCGATACGCGGCGCGACGGCGGGCGCCGTCGGCGACACGATGACGTCGCACTGCCGCATCGCGTCGGCGAAGCCCTCCTTCACGAGGCGCTCGAGGTTGCGCGCCTTGATGTAGTCGCGCGCGAGGATGAACTGGCCCGCCAGCATCCCCACCACCAGGTCATCTGTCACGTCGGCGCGGCGCTCGCGCAGGAAGCGCTCGTGCGTTACCGCCGTTTCCACGGCCATGAGCAGCCAGACGCTGCGCGCGTAGTCGAGATAGGGCAGGCGCACGTCCACGATCTCCGCGCCCATCTCCCGCATCGCCTCGATGGCGCGGCGGACGGCCTCCTCCACGTCGCCGGCCACCACGTCGAAGAACCAGTCGCGCGGCACGCCGACGCGCACGCCGCGCAGGTCGCGCCCAAGATCGGCGGAGAAGTCGGGGACGGGCATAGGGACGCTGGAGGGGTCGCGCGGGTCATGCCCTGCGTAGGCCTGGAGCACGAGCGCGTTGTCCGCGACGGTGCGCGTGAGCGGGCCGACGTGGTCGCCGTGGCGCCAGGTGAAGAGGGAGCCGCGCTGGCTGGCGCGTCCGAAGGTCTGCTTCATGCCGACCACGCCGCAGCAGTGGCCGGGGTAGCGCACCGAGCCGCCTACGTCGGTGCCCAAGGAAGCGTAGGTCATCGCGGAAGCGACGTTCGCGCCGCTGCCGCCGCTGGAGCCGCCGGGCACGCGCTCCAAGTCCCACGGATTGCGCACGAAGCCGTAGTGGGGATTGTTGGAGCGCCCGCCCGCCGCGAACTCGTGCATGTTCTCCTTGCCGACGATGACCGCTCCCGCAGCCTTCAGCCGCGCCACCGCTTCCGCGTCCTCCGCCGGAACATAGTCGTCGTTCGCTTTGGCGCCGGCGGTGGCCTTCACGCCCGCCACCTCCACGCAGTCCTTAATCCCCACCGGCACGCCGTCGAGCGGGCCGAGGTAGCCGCCCTTGGCGATGGCCGCCTCCCGCACCTTGGCCATCTCCATCGCCTGCTCGTGCATCAGCGTGATGAAGCCGTTGACCCGCGGCTCCACGCGCTCCGCCTGGGCGACGGCGGCGGCGGTAACTTCGACGGGCGAGACCTCGCGCGAGGCGATCTTGGGGGCGAGCTCGCTGATGGAGAGGGTGATCAGGTCGTTAGGGGCCACGGGAGAAACCCCCGTCGTCGGCGCGAAGTTGGAGCGCCGACTAGAAGTTGGACAAGTAGAGGTAGCCAAGGCGCGATAACACGGCCACGAACGCCT
>JAPPFU010000265.1 GCA_028875085.1 Chloroflexota bacterium | reverse complement strand
GGGGAACCAGGGCGGCGCGCTAGGCGGCGCGCGCCGCTAGTCCTCCGCCTTGCCAGCCTCTCCGGACTGATTTAAAGGCGTCGGCGGCCCGAAGGCCCGTCAGCCCGCATTATGGGGGCAGGGCGCAGCGGGCGCAAGGGGGAGGCTAGCGCCCGCGCCCTGACCGCAAAGCCTCTGTGCAGTCGCTTGACACCTTATAGCGGTCTGGTAGTCTGCGCCCCGCGAAGAGCGGTTCGGGAGGTCGTCTCCTGGCCTCTGGCTACCCGTGCATGAAGCAGGGATGGGCATCCTGCCCCCTTGACGGTGTGCACGGGCTGACCGGACTGCTCTTCGCAAAGCATCCCATCCCGACCGCAAGGGGGCGCTTGTGCGACGGAGCCTTACCAGGAAGCAGACGTGCCTTGTCGTAGCCGGAGTTCTGCTAGCCTTGATGCTCTTCGCTGTCATCGCCAGCCCTGACAGCGAGCCGGGCGAGGCAGAACCAACGCCGACGCCCAGACCAACGGCGACACCGACAGTGGCAGAAACGCCGACACCCACGGCAACACCGGGGCCAACGCCGACACCAACGTCTAGTGAATCACTGCGGGCCTTGAACCTATGTGAGCGCGTGCGCGTAGAGCTGAGCATGCAATGGGGGCAGAGTCCTTTGGTCATCTATTCGAACGACCCCACACTGTCTGGACACATCGAGCAGGGAGACTACGTCCGATTCCTGATGTCGCAGCCGAATGCGGACGGCGCAGTGAGGGTCCATGTGTATCCTCACGATGGTCGAACGGTCGGCCAAAGCGATGGCCGGGTGTGGATTGATTGGGGAACGATCAAACGGTTCAGGCTCGACCTATCCGCGTTCTCCTGTGAGGACTGATGCGGGCAGCATGGTACACTCGGGCGCAACAGAAAACCCCCAAGGCGTTAGCAGCGCCTTGGGGGTAGCCCGTCGGTAGGGATGTCATTGAATACGTCGAGTTTCATAGCAATCTAATTTCCAGTAACCCTTGCTCCGCCCCGCTACCTCGCAGCGGCCGCTCCTTCCTACGCCTTGGCGACGATGGAGCACTTGGAGGAGTTGAAGATGTAGGTCTCGCTGAAGTCGAGCACCTGCGGCTTGTAGCCCAACTCCGTGATGGCGCCGGCGAGGCAGACCCAGTTGAGCAGTTCGTGCTGGCCGGAATCCTCGATCTGCGCGAGGTCCAGGTCGCGCCACGACGCCTGCTTGCCGTTGCGCAGGTCCTCGTAGCGGGCGCGGTCGGCCTCCACGTCGGGCCACAGGTAGTTGTGCTTGGGTGTGAGGAAGGCGTGCGACCAACTGGACGAGCCCATCAGCACGGCGCGGTAGGGGCTGTCGCGCAGGATGCGGGCGACGGCTGCGCCGACCTCGAAGCAGAGGCGCGGCGAGGGAGCGGGCGGGTCGGGCTCGTCGCCGCCCTTGTCGAGCGTGTCGCCGCCGCGGTTTCGGACGACCGCGCTGCCGTAGCAGTTGACGTGGAAGGGGACGACGGGCACGTCGAAGCCGGTGCGGTCGTAGTCGAGGTAGTTGACGGTGTTCATAAAGGCGTGGGCGAGGCCGTCGTGGTGGAGGCCCTTGTAGGAGTAGGGGATGGCGTAGCCCTCTTCGAGCATCTTGCGAGCGAGGTATTTGGCGGCGGAGGCGTGGCTCTTGGTTACGGCCACGGTGTCGGCGGGCTCGTTCCAGATGTTGGACGGCGCGTTCTGCGACCAGGCGGCGCGGCGGGCGAAGGGCTTGGTCTCGAACTGGTCGGCGACGAAGATGCAGAAGGGCGGGATAAGGTCTTCGTGGAAGTTCTCGTATTGGTCGTCGCCCCAGATGAGGATGAAGTCGGGCTTGAAGGCGTCGATCTCGGCGCGGATCTTGCGGTAAGCGCCGATGACGCGCTCGCGGTGGACGGCGGCGGACGCCGTCGCGCGCTCGCCCTCCATGCCGAACTGCTCCACCATCTCCGGCGGCCAGTTGGTCGGGTCTTTGGCCTCGGCGGGGATCTGCGGACTCATCAGGTGGCGGCGGAGGATGTCCGCCATCGCCTCGTCGGGGTAGCCGAACCCCGGGTGGTGGCTGCCGCCTACGCACAGTATCTCGCCCATAGTGCTCCCTCCCAGTCGTTCGCGCCCATCGTACTACGCGGTTGCGCCGCGTCAACGCCCGCCGCAAGCGTGGGTCAGGCCGCGTTGTTCACCACCACGCGCCCACCCTTGACCACCGCGAGCACGCGCGCGACGTCCGCTATGCGCTCGTCCGGGCGCCCTTCGACCACCAGCAAGTCGGCCTCCTTGCCGGGCGCTATCGTGCCGACGGCGTCCGCGATGCCCAGCGCCTCCGCGTTGCCGCCCGTCGCCGCCGCGACCGCCTGTGCGGGCGTGAGGCCGGCCTCTACCATCGCCGCGAGTTCGAGGTCGAACCGCCCGAACGGGTAGACGCCCCAGCCGCAGTCCGACCCCGCCATCAGGCGGACGCCGCGCTCGATCAGCCGCCCCGCCTGCTCCATCGATGCGGCGTGGCCCGTGCGCATCCGCTCCAACAGTGCCGCCTCTTCGTCCGTCGCCGTCCCGTCGTCCACGCGCGCTTGCAAGATGGGGATGCGGCTGCGCGTGATCTGGAGCGTGGGGTTCACGCGCACGCCGCGCTCCGCGATGGCGTCGGCGAGGCGCGCGTCGAACACGCGCGCGCCCTGCTCGTCGGCGAACCAGCCGTGCATGATGACGTCGAACCCCGCCTCGACGACCATCTCCATCGCGACGTTGGAGCGGCAATGGGCGGCGACGGGACGCGCGCGACGATGCCCCTCCTCGACGATGGCCGCCAACTCCGGCGCGGTGAAGGCGGGGCGGAAGGGGTCGGTGCCCAGCGTGCTGCCGCCCGTGGCCATCACCTTCAGGAAATCCGCACCCTCCTTGAGCAGCAGGCGTGCCGCGCCGCGCACGCCGTCGACGCCGTCCGCCTCCGACCCCATGAACCAGCAGTGGCCGCCGGTAACGGTGATGGGGCGCCCGGACGCGAGCAGCCTCGGCCCGCGCACGATGCCCTGGTTGATCGCCTCCTTGAGGCGGAAGGTGGTGCCGTGCCAGCCGCCGCAGTCGCACACCGTCGTAACGCCCGTCTCCAGCGCGCGCTCCACGTTCTGCGCCGCACGCAGCAGGCGGATGGCGTCGTCGTCGCCCGCGTGTACGTCCTCGCCGCGCCGCCCGTCGCCGGGCATGTTGGTGTGCGTGTGGCAGTCGATGAGGCCGGGTAGCAGCGTCGCGTCGGGGAAGGAGAGGCGCTCCTCACCCGGCGGCGCCTGCTCGCCCGCCGCGCCCACGGAGGCGATGCGCGCACCCTCGACGCGCACGACGCGGTCAAGTGCCGCGGGCGAGCCCGTCCCGTCCAGGAGCCGCCCCGCGTGAATGGTCAGCGTTGGTTGCGCGCCCGCCATAGGCGCTAGTCTACGCCCGGAGCGGGGTAGGGGATAGCGGCCCTGGGGATAGGAGGCGCGGCGCATCAGGAGGCCTTGCTGCTTTCTGCCTTCAGCCTTACGTAGAGGAGAGCTGGCCCGCTCTTCGTCTTTGGCTCGGGCATTTCGAATAGGTCGGGGCGGGATTTGATCAGCAGCGACAGTTGATTCTGGCCGTAGGTGCGCGGGTCGAACGCAGAGTCCAACTGGCGTAGGTGGTTGCCCACGGCCCCGAGGAATGCCCAGCCGTCGTCTTGTAGTCCCATATCGATAGCCTGTGCGACCATCTTGGTCCAATCGTCAGACCTCGACGCCGTCTCGGTAGGCCTTTCGTTCTTCGATTCGGGGCCCAAGATCTCGGTATAGACGAATATCTCGCAAGCTTTCACGAAAGACTCGGGCGTTTGCGACCTGCCCACGCCCATCACGAACAGTCCCTGCTCACGAATCCTCGTGGCCAGCCGTGTGTAGTCACTGTCGCTGGACACGATGCAGAATCCAGCGACGGTTCCCGCGTGCAGCAAGTCCATCGCGTCGATGATGAGGGCGCTGTCCGTCGAGTTCTTCCCCGTGGTGTAGCGAAACTGCTGCATGGGTTGGACGGCGTAGGAGTGGAGCGCGTCCTTCCAGCCAGACATCTGTGGCGTAGTCCAGTCGCCATAGATGCGCCGCGTGGTCACGACGCCGTACTTGGCCGTCTCCGCAAGCACGTCTGCAATGAGTGACGGCTGGGCGTTGTCGCCGTCGATGAGCATTGCTATCGGGCGAGAGAGCGAGTTATCCACTTCCACCTGTTCCCCGCCTCCTGTTAGGCGTTGGCCCATAGTCTACGCCGCGAGCAGGATAGGGAGTAGGGACGTTCGGTTCGCGGTCAACGAAGGGCGCCGGTCGGACGCTTACAGCCGGTCGAACCCCTTCCAGCCCGGGATGGCCGCCGCCTGGCGGAACCACTCCGCTACCTGCGCCTCGTCGGCGATGCCGTCTTCGTAGACGTGGTAGTAGCGGGCGTCCGGGTCCTTCGATGCTACGGGGGGCATCGAGTCCAGCTGTTTGCCGTAGAGGAAGGCGATCTTGATGTACTTCGCGAAGCAGTGGAAGCTCGCGAACCACCCGTGCCCCTCGACGCCGTAGAAGGGGGAGTTCCAGCGCACCGCCTTGCGCACGCCGGGCACGGCGCGCTCGGCAAGCGCGTCGAGGCGGCGGCCCACGTCGCGCTTCCAGCCCGGCATCGCCGCGATGTAGGCCTGGACGGGCGCGTCGCCGTCGGCCTTCGCTATCTGCGGGTTGCCGCCCGACAGGAGCACGACCGGCTCCCCGCCGGGCTGCTTCGCCGCGTTGGTTGGCTTCTCGGACGCCTTGCCGCGCACTGTGCTCGCTCCGATGGGCAGGTCAAGCGATGGTGGAGATAGGGGGACTCGAACCCCCAACCTCCGCGATGCGAACGCGGCGCTCTCCCAGTTGAGCTATATCCCCACGCGCAGGCCGCCTGCGATAGGCGGCGCGGGCTATGTTCCAGTGTGCCACGCACCCCGGCGGCGGTCAAGGAGCGCGACGGGCGGCCAGCGGCGCATTGACCCGCGCACGGCGCAGCGCTAGCCTTGCCCGGCGGCCCAAGTACGCCGCCCCGGAGGCTGCCCTATGAAGAGCGTCATCGAGTTCGAGCCCTCTTACACCCTGCTCACCATCGAATTGGCGCAGGGCGAGTCGGTCAAGGCCGAGCCGGGCGCCATGGCCGCCCAGCAGGGCGTCGAGATGAAGACGGGGATGGGCGGCGGCGGCCTGTTCGGCGGCCTCAAGCGGGCGCTGGGCGGCGAGTCCTTCTTCGTCAACACCTTCACCGCCGGGCCGGGCGGCGGCTGGGTTAGCCTCGCGCCCCCCACGCCGGGCGACATCAAGGCGCAGGAGCTCTTCCCCGGCGCCGACCTCTTCATCCAGGGCAGCTCCTTCCTCGGCTGCACGGCCAACGTGGAACTCGACTCCAAGTTCCAGGGGCTGCGCGGCCTGGTCAGCGGCGAGAGTGTCTTCTTCCTCCGCGCCTACTCGGCCGACGGCGCCGGCACGGTCTACTACAACTCCTTCGGCGCCATAAAGGAACTGCGCGTCGAGCCGGGCCAAGAGTTGGTGGTGGACACTGGCCACGTCGTCGCCTTCACCAATGACGTGCAGTACTCCATCGGTAAGGTGGGCGGCATCGGCTCCCTCATCGCCGGCGGCGAGGGTCTCGTGCTGAAGTTCAGCGGAAACGGCTCCGTCTGGGTGCAGACCCGCAAACTGGAGTCACTGATGGACAAGCTGACACCTTTCCTGCCGAAGACCAAAGGCGGCTAGGGCAGGCGGGCGGGGCTGCCTACGCTTCGGGCGAGGGCAACGCCTGCAATTCGGTGATGACCTTGACCAGGCGCTCCGTCAGCACATCGATGTTTGCAGCGGCGGTGGTGTAGTCGATAGACCAAGCCTTGCTAACCCAGCCCTTGTCTCCCCATGGGTCGCCCCTTTCAAAGGAGTCATTCGCAAACTGGTTGACATATCGATCAAGGATGTCCCGCACTGGGGCTGGTGCAGGCCTCTCATAGTCCGAAATCGCTTCACCGAACGAGGCGTTTCTCAGACCCATCCATCCTGGTTTGCCTGGCGGGAAGAGCCATGCAACGGTTAGTGGTTGATACCAGGCGGCGCAGCGGGCACGGACGCTCACGCCTCTCGACCCCCACTCAATCCTAGCCCCCGCGCCTTGCGCCGCGTCGAGAATCTTCTGGGCTGCGTTCCGCGTGGTGTCGTCAGGGAACGCTGCGAGGAGGTCTCCGCGAGTGATAAGAGGGCGCGGTCCACTGCTACTCCCGCCCGGCTGCTCCTTGGCGAGCCTTCCGTAGACGCGGGGCACAAGCGTTTGCGTGGCGGCGCCCCGGAACTGCTTGATCTCGACGGCGAGCACCTCGATGCCGGGCATCTGTGCGTTGAGGAACTCCACGACGCGTTTGAGCTCGTCCGGCAGTTCGTCGGCGACGAACAGGAGGCGCATGCGGCGTGCATCGAGGTTGGTCGCCACGCGCTCCCAGAAGTCTCCTCCCTCCTGTTCCTCGCCAGGTTCGGCGGGTTCGAGAGGTAGTTCCAAGAATTTGCGGAGTTCGTCGGCTGGGTCGACGCCGCGCGCATTAGCCGATGCCTCGAACGAGCGGCGCAGTTCGTCCGCCGTCCACGTTTGCGCCGCATGCGTTGCGTACTCCAGCATCTGACCGATAACGGTGCGGCGAATTTCCGTGTTGTCGCCGCGCTTGACCTCCACCAGCGTCGGCAGCGCGTCCTGGTCGATCAACAGGTGGTCGACTGCCCATCGGTGGCCTTCGTCTTCTGTGGCGGAGATCCCCTTCTCGCGCGTGACCAACAGCCAGCGGAGCGGGTCGCCGGGGCGCATCTGCTCGCCGTCCAGCAACTCGGGGTGGGTGGCGACCAGAGATTGAAGGTGGTCTTCCAGCTCGAAGCGCTCCTCCTCCAGTGGCTCGATGCCGCCGTCGGATGTCATGGTGTAGATGCGCTCGCCCATTGCGCCGTTGCCTGCTGCTTTGTTCGTGGGGGGTATCGCGCCGTGCGCTTGGCTCCCGCGGTAGGACTCGAACCTACGGCCAGTCGGTTAACAGCCGACCGCTCTACCACTGAGCTACGCGGGAACACGGCGAGCGCTGCCGGGCGCTTACCTAGATTGTAGCGTTGGGGGCGTGCGCGCCGCAACGATTACGGCGGCGCGATAGAGAACGCCGGCCGCCCCGGCTAGACCAATTCCATGTACTTGAAGCCGGAGCCGGTGTTCATCAGCACCGTCTCCGTTTCGGGCGCGAGGAAGCCCAACGCGCGCAGATGCTCGTAGGCGCTGAGCGTCGCGGCGCCCTCCGGCGCGGGCCAGACGCCCTCCAGCGCCGCGATGCGCCGCGTCGCGTCCAGCAACTCCGCGTCCGTTACGGTGAGCGCCGTGCCTCCCGACGCGCGCACGGCGTCGAGGATGAGGTAGTCGCCGACGGCGGACGGCACGCGGATGCCCGCCGCCACCGTCTGCGCGTCGGCCCACGGCTCGGCGAAGCGCGCGCCCTGCTCGAAGGCGCGCACCAGCGGCGCGCAACCCTCCGCCTGGACGACGATCATCTTTGGGCGCTCGGCGCCGATCCAGCCCATCGCCTCCATCTCTTCGAACGCCTTCCACATCCCCACGATGCCCGTCCCGCCGCCGGTGGGGTAGATGATGGCCTCCGGCAGACGCCAGCCGAGATCGGCGGCGATCTCATACCC
>JAPPFU010000173.1 GCA_028875085.1 Chloroflexota bacterium | reverse complement strand
GCTCGTCGGGCTCATAACCCGAAGGTCGTTGGTTCGAGTCCAACCCCCGCTACCAGCCTCCCGCTCCTCGGCGCCCGCGCCGCGCCTCCCCGCTGATTCGCCCTAACCCGCCTCGCAAGCCTAGGGCGCTCCCCCCTATCGCTATGCTATGCTGCGCTCCAGCATACGTTCCCAGGAGGAACCGGCGCTATGGACATGGACTACGCCCGCAGGATCCCGAGGCTCGTTGCAGCCATCCTCGACATCATCGTGATGCTCATCATCTTCGCCATCCTGGGCGTGGCAGGCGTCGTTGAGGCCGCTGACCCCGAAGAGGAGTTCAACGTCGTCAGCAGCATCGTCTCGGCCGTCATCGTCCTCATCTACTACGTCGGCCTCACCGCCATCCTCGGCCAGACGCTCGGCAAGATGGCCATGGGCATCCGAGTCGTCAACATCGACGGCGAGAAGCCCGCCCCGGTCACGGTGCTTACCCGCGAGGTCATCGTTCGCGTCCTGGGCACCGTCCTCGCCGTCGTCTTGGGTCCGATTATCGCACCGGGCACCGGCGCGCTCATCGGCGGCATCGTGGCCCTCGTCGCCATCATCTGGATCCTCTTCGACGACCGGCGTCAAGGCCTCCACGACAAGGTTGCCAAGACCTTCGTGGTCAAAGCATAGCGTCAGGGCGCCGACGCTCCGATTGCTCCGAGAGACCCCGCATCATCGCGCGGGGTCTCTCTCGTTGGGCCAAGCGCGCCAACTCCCCTAGCCCCACACCGCCTGGGCCGTCTCGCTGACGACGCGCAGCTTGCGCCGCTGGTCTTCTTCGCTGACGGCGTTGCCCCCCACCGACGTGGCAAAGCCGCATTGCGGGCTGACGGCTAACTGCTCCAACGGGAAGTGGCGCGCGGCCTCCCGCACTCGCTCCGCCAGCCCCGCCGCCGTCTCCACGCACGGACTCTTGGTCGTAACCAACCCTAGCGCCACCGTCTTGTCGTCCGGCACGCCCCGCAGCGCCTCGAAGCCGCCCGACCGTTCGTCGTCGTACTCCAGCATCAGGCGCTGCGCCACCGTGCGTTGCAGCACGGGCGCGACCAGCGGCTCGTAGCCGCCCTCCGCCAGCCAGCGGCTGCCCTGGTTGCCCCGACATACGTGCAGCGCAAAGGTCACGCCGTCGAAACCCTCCATCACCGCGTTGTCCAACTCCACGCCCTGCGCCAGCCAGTCCGCTGCGTCCCAACCGCGCGATTGGTAGAAGGCGGCCCACGCGGAATCGAGCGCCGACGCGTAGTGGGGCGCGTCCAACTGGATATAGGTTGCGCCGAGGCGCGCCAACTCGGCCACTTCCTCGCGCAGGATGGCGGCTGCGTCGGCCAGGAAGGCGTCGATGGACGGATAGGCGCTCGAGCGGCCCGGCGACCAGAAGCTCGCGTACAGGCTCGGACTGGGCAGCGTTACCTTCGGCGTGCGGCTCGTGCGGGCGCGCAGGTAGGTGAACTCCTCGGCGGCGAGGTGGCGCTTGCGGCGCAGCGTGCTGGTGACGGCCAATTCCTCCGGCCGCTCGAGGCGCGCCGCCCCGACGCGCTCGTCGCCGCGCCAGTCGCCCCACAGGAAGGCGTCCATCCCCGCGCCCTCGAAGCCCTCGACGGCGTCCGTCATTTGGCTCTGGAAGGAGAGGCGGCGCATCTCCCCGTCGGTCACGACCTCAAGCCCCGCGTCCTCCTGTAGCGCCACGGCGTGGTCGACGGCGCGGTCTTCTACCTGCTTGAAGTCGACGGGAGCCATCGTCCCCGCCGCCAACGCCTCGCGAGCCGCGAGCAGTTCGGGCGGTCTGAGGAGACTGCCGACCACGTCGGCGTGGGGAAGATGCGCCATGGGCGCAGTGTCGCACACGGCGGCCCTGCATGCAGGGCGCCGCGCCGCGCCGTCCGCTATCCTGCGCCCCGTGATTGGCCGCGCCGCAATGCTGCTGGGCACGCTGTTCGGCGTCGGCCTGCTCCCGATGGCGCCCGGCACGATCGCCGCCGCGCTGGCGCTCGCGGTCTACGCCGCCTTGCCCTTCGGCGGCGCGTCCCTCGGCCTCTACCTGCTCGTCGGCGTGGGCGCCGTCGTTGGCGTGTTGGCGTCGCAGCGGCTGCCCGGCGAATGGGGCCACGACCCGCGCCGCGCCGTTGTGGACGAGGCGGTGGGGATGTGGACGGCGTGCCTGTTCGTTCCCAAGGAGGCCGCGTGGCTGCTCGGCGCGTTCGTGCTTTTCCGTCTCCTCGACGCGCTCAAACCGCCGCCGCTGCGCCAACTGGAGCGCCTCCCCGGCGGCTGGGGCGTGATGGCCGACGACGTAGCCGCCGGGTTGATCACGGCGGGGCTGCTGCTGGGTCTGCGAACGCTCCTCGCCGCCTAGCCTCCGCCCGCCGACGCCTCTATGCCCTAGAATGCGGGGGATGAGCACCGAGACCGCCCCCCAACGCTTGAATGCGGAGCAGCGCGCCGAGATTGACGCCCTGCGCGCCCAACGCGCCGAGACGCGCCGCCCCACCGTCCCCGCCCTCGAAGAGGCGCTCTATCAGGCTATGCCCGTCCTCGATCACGGGTTCGTCCGCGTCGTGGACTACATGGGCGACGACGCGGCCATCGTTCAGGCGGCGCGCGTCTCTTACGGGCGCGGCACCAAGCAGTCGCGGCAGGACGCGGGCCTCATCCGCTACCTCATGCGCCACGCTCACACCACGCCCTTCGAGATGTGCGAGATTAAGCTCCACGTCAAGTTGCCTATCTTCGTTGCGCGCCAGTGGATCCGCCACCGCACCGCCAACGTCAACGAATACTCCGCCCGCTACTCCATCCTTGACCGCGAGTTCTACCTCCCGGAGCCCGATCGCGTCGCCGCCCAATCCGCGGCCAACCGCCAAGGGCGGGGTGAGCCACTGCATCACGCTGAGGCGCGGGGCCTGCTCGACCTGCTCAGAGAGGATGCCGAGCGCGCCTACGACCACTACGAGCACATGCTCAACGAGCGGCAGGACGGCGCAGTCATCGACCCGTCCCGCACGGGCCTGAGCCGCGAACTCGCCCGCATCGGCCTGCCCCTCAGCGCCTACACCCAGTGGTACTGGAAGACCGACCTGCACAACCTCCTCCGCTTCATCGAGTTGCGCGCCGACCCTCACGCCCAGTACGAGATACGTGCCTACGCCGAGGTCATCGCCGACGTCGTCCGCCTCTGGGTTCCTCTCGCTTACGACGCATTCGCCGACTACCGCGCGGGCGGAGCGCGCCTGTCCGCCAAGGGCCTCGCCGTCGTCAAGCGCCTGCTGGCGGGCGAGGCCGTAACACAAGAGGACAGCGGCATGTCGCGCGCCGAGTGGCGCGAACTGATGCAGGCGCTCGGCAGGGGCGAGGCGTAGGCGGCGCCATGGGAACGACCGAGGGCATCGGCGTGGAGATCGGGCGCGCGCAGGCCGGCGAGGTGGACGCCATCGCCTCCCTCGTGCGCGAGCACGCCTTCGCGGACGACGGGGGCGGCGCGCTCATCCCCCTTAGCCGCGCCGAGATCGCGCAGTTGGTGGCGGCGGGCCCCTTCGTGGCGGCGCGCGAAGAGGGGGGGCGCCTGGTCGGATGCGCCTCCCACGTGGAGTACGACGGCGTGGCGGAGGTGCGCTCGCTCGTCGTGCTGCCCGGCCACCGCTCGCGCGGCCTGGCCGCGCGCCTCATCGACGCCTGCACGGAGATGGCCGCCTCCCGCGGCTACGCCCAAGCCTTCGCGCTGGTCAACGCCGACGCCCAGCGCGTCTTCGAGCGCGTCGGCTTTACGCCCGAGGAGAAGCCGCCCGAGAAGCTCGCCCGCGACTGCGCTCGCTGCCCCCTCCAAGGCGACCGCTGCAAGGAGAGCGCGGTCGTCCTGCGCCTCTCCCGCTAGCGTGAATCGCGCCGATTAGCTCGGCAGGTTAGCGAGACGGGGCAGGGGCAGGGATGGCCTCGGCAAGGGCGTCGTAGGCTTCGGCGGCGAGGGAGACGGTCTCGTCCCAGCCGATGCAGGCGTCGGTGATGGAGACGCCGTACGCGAGGTCGGCGGGGTCGGCGCCGAGCTTCTGGTTGCCGGGGTTGAGGTGGCTCTCGACCATGACGCCGACGATCTCGCGGTTGCCCGCGACGCGCTGTGCGACCACGTCGCGGAAGGCGATGGCCTGCCGGGTGTGGTCTTTCTCGGAGTTGGCGTGGCTGCAATCAACCATCAGTGCGCCGGGGAGGCCTGCGGCGCGGAGTTGGTCTTGGACGGCGGCGACGCTGGCGGCGGCGTAGTTGGCGCCGCGCGCGCCGCCGCGCAGCACGAGGTGGCCATGGGGGTTGCCGGTGGTCTCGACGACGCAGGTTGCGCCCTCGAGGTCGATGCCGAGAAACGCGTGAGGCGAACGAGCGGAGATCATCGCGTCGATGGCAATCTGGGAGTTGCCGTCGGTGTTGTTCTTGTAGCCGACGGGCATGCTGAGGCCGCTGGCCATCTGGCGGTGCGTCTGGCTCTCGATGGTGCGCGCGCCGATGGCGGCCCACGAGGCGAGGTCGGCGATGTACTGCGGAACGATGGGGTCGAGGAACTCGGAGCCTGCGGGCAGGCCGAGGTCGCCGAGGCGCAGCAGCAGCCTGCGGGCGGCGGTCAGGCCGGTCTCGAGGTCGAAGGTTCCGTCGAGATGAGGGTCGTTGATGAGGCCCTTCCAGCCAACGGTCGTGCGGGGCTTCTCGAAGTAGACGCGCATAACGACCATGATGCGGTCGCGCACCTCTTCGGCGAGAGCGGCGAGGCGGCCCGCGTACTCCATCGCAGCGGCCTCGTCGTGGATGGAGCAGGGGCCGGCGATGAGGAGGAAGCGGTCGTCTTGGCCGGCGAGGATGCGCTTCACCTGCTCGCGGCCCTCGGCCACCGTGCGCTCGGCGCGCTCGGTGATGGGCAGGCGGGCGTGCAGTTCGCGCGGCGGGATGAGGCGGGAAAGCCGCTTAACGTTTACGTCGCTGAGGGAGCGCGTCATAGCGCAATCCTTTCGGGTCCGGGGTAGGGATGCGGCGGACGGAGGCAGCCTTACGGCTGCGTATACGAGCAGGCGCCGGAATGCGGCGCGAGGAAGGGGCGCTCGGTTCCCCCTTCGGTCTCCCTCAGGGCAAACGGGAGAGAGGGGGCGGTTGTGCCTATGTCGCCGTTCATCTGTCGTTGACGCTTCTTGCGCGTAGGTTGGCGGCGCCCTTGAGGTAGACGTGGGACAGGTCGTCCTTGGACTTGTCCGTGTTCACCAGCAGGAGCACCCTGATGACCGACTGAGCGGCGCCGGGGACGTCAATCTCCTCGGCGTCCAACAGCGCCGTCCGCTCCCATCCCAGCCGGATGCGCGCGGCGGCGGCGGGGAATGCGGCGTTCAGGTCGGCCGTCGCCGTAAAGAATACCGCGCCGACGGCCTCTTCTTCAAGCGCGTTGGCCTCCACGATAGCGCGGAGCAGCTCCTCCGTGGCGTCGAGGATCGCCTCGCGCGTGTTGGCGTCCGCAGTGGTTGCGCCTCTGATGCCGAGCATCCGGCTCACGTGCGGCGTCCCTCCTGCGCCAGCGCCCCCACGAAGGCGGCGGCGCGCTCGGCGCGCTCGGCGGGCGGCGCGGCGGCGATGGCGTTGGTGAGTGCGCTGCCGACCACCGCTGCGTCGGCCACGCCGCGCAGTCCCGCGACGTGCCGCGGCTCCGAGACACCGAAGCCGACGCCGATCGGAACGTCCGTCTCGGCGCGTACGCGAGAGACGAACGCCGGGAGGCCGGGGGGCAAGTCGGAGCGGACGCCGGTTACTCCGGCGACGGAGACGCAGTAGATAAAGCCCTCGGCGGCGGCGCATGCGGCGCGAACGCGCTCCGGCGTGCTGGTGGGGGCGAGCATGGTGATGAGTTGGAGCGCGTTGGCGTGGAGCGCCTCGCGGAGGGGCTGGGCCTCCTCAGGGGGAAGGTCGGGGACGATGAGGCCGTCCACGCCGGAGTCGGCGCACGCGCGCGCATAGGTGTCGAGGCCGTAGGAGAGGATGGGGTTGTAGTAGCCCATGAAGAGGAGCGGCGCCTCCACGCCTTGCTCGCGGAGCGCCCGCGCCGTGTCGAGGCAGAAGGCGACGCTGACGCCGTTTTGCAAGGCGCGGTAGGAGGACGCCTGGTGGGCCGGGCCGTCGGCAAGCGGATCGCTGTAGGGCACGCCGAGTTCGATGACGTCCGCGCCCGCCGCCTCGATGGCGGGGACGACGCGGAGTGTGTCATCCAGGTCGGGGAAGCCGATGGTTACGTAGGGGGCGACGCCGATGCGCCCATCCTGTCTGATGCCTGCGAAGGCGTTGTCCAGCCGCGACGCCATGTTCCTACCCTACTCTTGCGCTCAGAGTGAGCGCGTTGAAGATGAGGTTAGCAAGAATGCCGGGCCATAGCGAACCGGAGCGGTGAAACGCCCACGCGAGCGCCATGCCCATCCCGAAGGCGGCAATCACCAGGCCCGCGCCGCCGCCCAGGTGCGTAAGGGCGAAGAAGGCCGAAGTAGCCGCCGCCGCGCCAATCACGCCGAAGCGCGCGCTCAGTCCCTGCATCAGGAAGCCGCGGAAGAAGGTCTCCTCGGCGAAGGGGCGCAGCGCGGCGGCGGTGAGGATGAAGGCGTAACGGTGGCGCTCCTCGACGTAGACGATGGGCAGGTCGCCCCGGGGCGCGGGCAGGACGCCCACCTGCTCGGCGACGAAGGAGTAGCCCCAGTAGAGGGCGGCCATAGCGGCGAGGGCTACGGCGGCGTAGCCCGTGAGCGCGGCCCACGAAACCTCGCGGAAGCCGAGCGAGGCGAGCGGCAGGCTGCGGCGGTCTGGGCCGAGCAGCGCCGCGATGATGAGCGTTGCGCCGTGATAGATGGCGAGCCAGACGACGACGCCCGCCCCGGCGAGTGCCTGCTTGTTCGTCCACGTTCCGTCGGCGGACACGACCAGCCACCAGGAGCAGAAGAGCGCGAGCGCGGCCAGCGCGGCTCCTACGCCCGCCTCCTTGATTCCCCACATCCCGCGCGGCTCCTCGACCGGGAGCAGGCGCAGGTCTACCCGTTGCGCAGGGGAACTCATCAGAGCACGACGAGGACGAAGGCAATGGCGTTCTGTCCGGTATGGGCGAGCAGCGCGGGCAAGACCGAGCCGCTGCGCCAGTAGAGCCACGCGAACACTACACCGCTGATGAAGGCGGGTACCAGCAAGCCGAACGACATGTGCGCGACGGCGAAGACGGCGGCGCTGGCGAATATGGCGGGCCACGCCCCCCACTTGCTAGCGAGGCCGGCGTAGACGAAGCCGCGGTCGAAGGCCTCCTCGGCGATGGGGGCGAAGAGCACGACGACGATGAAGGCGGCGAGCATCGTCGCCCCGTCCATCTGCTCGCCGAATCCGAGTTGCTCCGCCAGGCCGGGGGGTACGAGGACAGGGGCGGCGCTCTCGACGATGGCGACGTAGACGGCGCCGACGGCGATGTTCAGCGCCATAGCGGGGACTGCCCAGCGCAGCAGCGTCCCTGCGGGCATCGGATGGAAGCCGAGGGCGCGCCACGAGAGGCGGTAGCGCAGCGGCCCGAACCCCAAGGCGACGCCGACCGTTCCGGCCTGGAGGACGACCGTGGTGGCGAGCAGCATCCCTGGCGTTACGACGGACAGCGGGTCTTCGACAACCTCGTCGCCGAGGCCGGCGGCGGCGGCAATCATGAAGGCGAGCAGCATCGACGACGCGGCGAAGACGCCGACCAGGGCGGCGATGGCGAGCGCCACGTCGCGCGGCCCCCACGGAACGGCGAGCTCGGGGGGCGCAGGCTCCGGCGGGGTGGTCGGAAGGGCGCGCAGGTCCATACGGCGATTACAGAATACCGCGCCGGGGAAGGGGGAGGGGGAGGGA
>JAPPFU010000215.1 GCA_028875085.1 Chloroflexota bacterium | reverse complement strand
GCACCGGCGCGAACGACGTATACGTCGTCTCGTCCGAGGGCGCCGAGCTGCTCGTCCCCGCCGTGGCCGACGTGGTCCGCGCCATTGAGCCGGAGCGCGGCGTCATGACGGTCGATCTGCCCGACGGTTTGGAGCCGCGCCCCATCGGCCCGCCAAAACCCAAGCGGCGGCGTGCGGGGCGCGGGGCAGGCCGCGCCGCCAAGCGCTAGAATAGGCGCCGCCTAACTGCGGAGGTCTGCGCTATGTCCGGCCATTCCAAGTGGTCGACCATCAAGCACAAGAAGGGCGCGCTGGACGCCAAACGCGGCGCCCTCTTTACCAAGCTCGCCCGCGAGCTCACCGTCGCCGCCAAGGAGGGCGGGGGCGACCCTGCCATGAACCCCCGCCTGCGCCTCGCCATCGACAAGGCGCGGCAGAACAACATGCCGATGGACAACATCGACCGCGCCGTCCGCAAAGGCTCGGGCGAGGGGGGCGAGGGCGCCCACTACGAGGAGGCCACCTACGAGGGCTACGGCCCGGGCGGTGTCGCTCTACTTGTCCAGGCGCTCACCGACAACCGCAACCGCACCGCCTCCGACGTGCGCACCATCTTCTCCCGCGGCGGCGGTAACCTGGGCGAATCGGGCTCCGTTGCGTGGCAGTTCGACCTCAAGGCCGTCGTCATCGTCGAGGACGCGCCGGAGGAGGTCGCGGAGGAGGTGGAGTTGGCCGCCATCGACGCGGGCGCCGACGACGTGAGCTTCGACGCGGGCGCACTCCAGGTAACCGGCGAGCCGTCCGTTCTCGACCAACTCGCCAAAGCAGTTACCGACCACGGCCTCACGCCCACCTCCGCCTCCCTGGCGATGGCGCCGCGCATCCTGGTCAGCGTCGAGGCCTCCCAGGCTGTCCAAACCCTCCGCCTCATCGACAAGCTGGAAGACCTGGATGACATCCAGAACGTCTACACCAACGCCGACTTTCCCGACGAAGCCCTAGCCGCCTACGGCGCATCCTAACTGCCTCTGTACCACGCTGTGGGCAGGCGCGACCAGCGCAGGAATTCCACCACTACCACGTCGCCCTCGTTCAGCGTGCCGTAGAGCTTGCCGTCCATCTGAAAGCGCAGCCCGGCCACCTGCGCCGTCATCGGCTTCGTCGCCGTGAAGCTGAACGGCCCGCGGGGCCGTATCTGCCCCACCTCCCCCACCCTGAACAGGCGCGGGATCTGCTTCTCCGTGACCGACCGTATCGCCCGCACCAGGAAGAAGACGGCTATCGACACGAAGATGGCCACAAACAGCACGTTCAACTGCACGGAGGCAAAGGCCGAGAAGAAGAAGAACCCCAAGCCCAGCAGCCCTCCCCGCAGCGCCGGAATCCACAGCCCGAACGGCGGCTCTTCGTAGATGGGCAGAAAGCGCATCCCGCAGCCGTGGCATATCAGCTCCGGCGACAGGTTGGTGTGGGGGCATTGATCTCGCGGATGCACGCGCCTACGCCCTCGCCTCCGCCAACGCGAAGCGCTCCGCCCAATCGATGAATCCCTCGAACAGGCGCAGGAAATTCGTCGGAACCTCCCACTCCCGCTCGGGGTGGCACTGCACGCCCACTACCCACGAATGCGCCGGGCTTTCCAACCCCTCGATAAGGCCGTCCTCCGGGTGATAGGCGGACGCGAGCAGGCGCGGCGAGCGGTTCGCCTCCCGAAGTCCCTGGTGGTGCCACGAGTTCACGCGGTAGACCGCGCCCAAGCCGATGATGGCCGCCAACTTGCTCCCCGGCGACACGTAGGCGGCGTGCATCGTCGGCTCGTCCACTTCGTCTTTATCGATGTTGCCAGGCCCGTGCCCCGGCACGTCTTGGAGCAGCGACCCGCCGAACGCTACGTTCAGGAGCTGCATGCCGCGGCAGATGGCCAGCACCGGCATGTCGCGCTCCAGGGCGTCGCGCAGTAGCGCCAGCTCCATCTCGTCCCGCGCCTCCTCCGTCTCCACGTTGGCGGACGGGTCGATCTCCTGGCCGTAGAACTTGGGATGCACGTCCGCGCCCCCGCACAGCAGCAGCCCGCCCGCGTCCTCCATTGCCCCCACGAGGCTGTCGTAGGACTGCGGCGTAACGAGGCGCGTGCGCGCGCCGCGCCGCTCCACCGACGCCGCGTAGGGCGCGGCCTCCTTTGCGTGACTGGCCGTTACGGCGATCAGCGGCATAGGCCGATTATACGGCGCGCGCTACTTGACGATGCGCCGGCGCATCAACCACACGCACAAGGGCGTGAACACCGCCAGGTAGGCGAACAGCGCCAGCGTCGCCCACGCCATCTCCATAGAGAACTCGCCTATGGCGAAGCCACGCACGACCGTCGTTCCGTGCGTCAACGGCAGCACCTGCGCATAGACGCGGAAGAAGGGCGGCAGATCATCGATGGGGAAGAAGGTGCCGCTCAGGAAGAACATCGGCGCGATGAACAGCGTGAAGTAGGTGTTCAGCGTGCTCATCGCGGGCACGAGCGCCACCACGCTCAGCGAGATGGCCGCAAACACCAGGCCTATCAGGAAGCAGTAGGGAACCATCAGCGCCGCCGCCGGATGGTCGACAAACCCGTAGGCGGCGGCGATGGCCAGCATCCCCCCGCCGGACAGCGCGGCGCGCGTGGCGCCCCAAACCCACTCTCCCAGCACCAGTTCGCGGATGGTCACCGGCGTCGCCAAGATGCTTTCGAACGTGCGGTGGTTCATCATCCGCATGTACGCCCCGAAGGTGGTGTCGAAGGTCGCGCCGAACATCGCATACCCCGCCACCAGCCCAGGCGCTACGTACACCGCGTAATCCACCCCCTCGATGCTGCGCAGATAGAACCCCAGCCCCGCGCCGAAAGCCGCCAGCGCGAAGACCGGCTCTCCGAAGATGCCCAGCGTCTCCGTCCGCCACACGCGGAAGAACGCGTCGCGGTGGCGCAGCCAAACCCAATAGGTGAGGGCCAACAGCGGGAGCGCCGGAACGCTGGGCGCGGCCGCGCCCCGGGCGGCGCCGCCCGCCCGCTCCGCAGCCGCGCCTGTGAAGATGCTACTCATCGCGCAACTCTCGCCCCGTCAAACGCAGGAACACGTCCTCCAGGTTTGCCGGTCTGCGCGTCCATTCCGCCGCCTCGTCCGTCAACTCCGCGCTTATGGACGCGCCCTCCGCGCCGAACACCACCAATGCGCCGCCGCCGCCGTCCTGCGCGTCGAGCCCTAACGCCTCCAAACGCTCCCGCACCGCCTCGTAACGCTCCTGCGGCGGGCGCACCTCCAACACTTCTCCTCCTGCGTGGCTTCCGATCAACTCGGACGGGCGCCCTTCCACCAGGATGCGCCCGTTGTCCATGATGACCATCCGGTCGCACAGATGCGTCGCCTCCTCCATGTAGTGCGTTGTGAGCAGGATGGTGATGCCCTGGCGTTTCAGCGAACTTAGCCGCTCCCACAACAGGTGGCGCGATTGCGGGTCCAGGCCCGTAGTCGGCTCGTCCAGCACCAGCACCGGCGGATCGTTCATCAGCGCCCGAGCGATGAGCAGCCGCCGCTTCATCCCGCCCGACAGCGTGTCCACCCGGTCGTTCTGCCGCTCGCGCAGCCGCACCAGGTCGAGCGCTTGCAGCGCGCGCTCGCGAGCGACGCGCCCCTGCACGCCGAAATAGCGCGCGTGGACCTCGAGGTTCTTGCGCACGCGGAAGTCGGGGTCGAGGTTGTCCTCCTGCGGCACCACGCCCACCAGCGCCTTCACCTGCCGAGGATGGCGGGCCACGTCCAGCCCGCACACCAGCAACTCGCCCCCGCTGATGGGAGAAAGTCCCGTCAACATGCGGATGGCGCTGCTCTTGCCTGCGCCGTTCGGGCCCAGCAAACCGAAGCACTCGCCTGGCCAAACCTCGAAATCGACGCCCGCAACCGCCGTGAAATCCCCGTAGCGCTTCACCAAGGAGCGAGCGCGAATGACCGGGCTGCCGCTCTCGTGCGCTCCATTGTCCCCGTTCCTCATCTCACCCCGTCGAAGGCATCCGCTTTACGCCCGCCTCGTCTGTGCATTGCATTGTAGAGGCTGGCCTCAAGCCTGTCCCTGCGGGGCGCGAGCAAGGCGGCGAGCGGCGCAGGCAGGGACAGCGCGCGCCGACGTTCTTCTGGCCGTTCGCCTCTGCGCCGGGGTTCGAAACGAGCCGTTAGCCGTCTTCCTGCTCGTCGCCGTGGAGCGCGTCCAACTCCGCCGCCGCGGCCGACTCCAGCGAATCGGGCGCGTGCGCGGTGCCCTGCGCCTCTTCGGCTCCATCGCCGCCCATAGCGACGAAGAAGGCGTCCACCTCCGCTTCCGTCTCCACCGCCTCCAACATTGCCTCGCTCTCCGCGCCGCCTGCCGCCGGCTCCGGTTCGTTCGCGGCCTCGGAGTTCACGTCCGGGGCGCTAGCGACCGTGTGCTCCTCGTCTTCCTCCACCTGCTCGGTTACGGGGAAGGAGACGATGTTGCGTTGCGAAGGCGCCTGATGCGTCTCCCGCAGCAGCACCGTCACTCCGTCCGACGATGACGCCACCAACACGCCCATGTAGCGGTTGCCGCCCGCCATCAGCCGCGCCATCCGCACGCCCAAGTTCGGCGGCGCCGCTCCGATCACCTCGCCCGTCGGATACTCGATCAGCACCCCGCTCCCCTCCGCACGCAGCGTTACCGGCGCGCCGACGGAAAGGAGCGCCGACGAGCGATGCGGCAAGGTAATCCTCGCCGTCTTGCCCGAGTCGCCGATGAAGGATGAGGAGGACACGCGCGTCGGAGGCGCCGCCGGTGCGTTCGCGCCGTAGACCGACGCTATCCCGTCCAGCCTGTCCAGGTTCTTCCGCGCGATGGCATTGTCGGGCGCGTGCCGCAGCGTGCGCTCGAACGCCGTACGCGCCCGCGCGCAGTCGCCCATCTCCAAGTAGGCCCTTCCGAGCCGGTTGGACGCCTCTACGTTGCTCGGTGTCAGGTCGAGCAACTCCTCGTTGACATCCACCGCCTCTTCCCAGCGGCACTCCATCGCCAGGCTCACCGCCTGGCGCGACTTGTCCCGTATCAACTTCTCGCGATCGTCGATCTTGGAGATCATGGCGTCTCTACTCCGGCGGCCCGCGCCGCGCGGCGAGTTTTCCCTCCGATTCGAGCCTCTGATGCTCGACCTTGATGCACTTGTCCATCACTACGTCCAGGCCCGCCGCTCTCGCCATTGCCGCCGCCTCTTCGTTCACGATGCCGAGCTGCAGCCACACTGCCGACGCTCCGGCCGCTATCGCCTGTCCCACCGCCGCGGGCGTCTCCTCCGCGCGGCGAAACACGTCCACGATGTCCACCTGCTCCGGTGCCGACGCCACGTCCGGGTAGGGCGTTTCGCCCAAAACCGGTTGCTTAAGCAACGGGTTCACCGGGATCACCCGGTAGCCCTTTTGCTGCATGTACGCGGCCACGCCGTAGCTTGGCCTATCCGGCTTATCCGACAGGCCAACGACGGCTATCACGCCGCTCTGTTGCAGTATTGACTCGATGTCCCTCAACGCACACCGCCGTCCAGCGCGCCAATGCCGCGACGTGCGAGGCGCTACTTTGGCGGCCTTATCACGCGCCGTCAAGGGGGTTTCATACGAATTCGCCCGCCTTTCGCGCAATCCGCGCGCCCTTTTCTCTCTATACCATCATTCCCGCCCGTAGTCCCGAGAGCCACCTCGAAGGGTCGGCGGCGAAGAAAAAAGAGGATGCTCCGTACCTTGCGTTGCGTTGTAAGGGCAGGTTTGAAACCTGTCCCTACAGATGGACGCTGGCTGAAAAGGAATCTCGCGGGAATGACCGAAAAGGAGACCTCCCCGGCGTCTACTCCTCCTGCGCTAACTCAAACGCGTCGTGGAGCGCCCGCACCGCCCGCTCCACCTGCGATTCGTCCACCAAGCAGGTGATGCGTATCTGCGACGTGGTGATCATCTCGATATTCACCTCCGCCTGGTGGAGCGCGCGGAACATGCGCGCCGCATAGCCGGGCGCGTTCTGCATGCCCGTGCCGACGATGCTCACGCTGCCCAGGCCGCCTCTCCCCGCTATGTCCGCCGCCCCAATCTCCGCCGCCACCGGACGCGCCACCTCCAACCCGCGCGCCAACTCCGGGCCATCCACCGTGAACGATAGGTCGGTCAGCCGCTCCGCGCTCGCGTTCTGGACGATGGTGTCCACGCTGACGCCCGCGTCCGCCAGCGGCGTGAAGAGCGCCGCCGCCACGCCGGGCCTATCCGGCACGGCCCGCACCGTTATCCGCGCAACCCCGCGCTCATAGGTAACGCCGTTCACCTTGTTGCGTATCTCCATCGCCGCTGCCGTCCTCTCCGCCGCGCCGTGGATCAGCGTCCCGGGCGCGTCGCTCATGCTGGAGGCGACCAGCACAGGCGTCTGATAGCGCGCCGCCAGCTCGATAGAGCGCGGCTGCATCTTCGCCCCGTAACTCGCCAGTTCCAGCATCTCCTCATACGAAACTTCGCGCAGCACGCGCGCGTCCGGAACCACGCGCGGGTCCGCCGTGAAGATGCCCTCCACGTCGGTGTACACCTCGCACCGCTCGGCGCCCAGCGCAGCCGCCATCGCCACCGCCGTTAGGTCGGACGCCCCGCGCCCCAACGTCGTCACGTCCAGTTCCTCCGTAAAGCCCTGGAAGCCCGCCACGATGACCACCCGCCCCCGGTCCAACTCCGCCCGCACCCGCTTGGGGTCCACCGCCACGATGGACGCCCTACCGTGAACGGCGTCCGTGCGGATGCCCGCCTGCCCGCCGCCAAGCGCGACCGCGTCCACGCCGATCTCCCGCAGCGCCATCGCCATCAGCGCGCACGAGATGGTCTCTCCCGTCGAGAGCAGCAGGTCGAGGTCGCGCGGCGCCGGGTCGCGCGCGATCGACTCCGCGAGGTCGATCAGGTCGTCCGTCGTCTTGCCCATAGCCGAGACGACGGCCACCACCTTGTTGCCTCCGGCGTGCGCCGCCGCGATGCGCCCGGCGACGTTGCGGATGCGCTCGGCGTCGCCGACCGACGTGCCGCCGTACTTCTGCACCAGCAGCGCCCCCTCCACTACGGCGCCTCCACGCCGAGCGCCAGCACTTGCGCGCCCGTCTTCGCCGGCTCCAACACGTAGAACGTGCCGCCGACGCCCGCCTTGTCCGCCGCGTCCGCCATCTCGTAGCCGATCGTCTGCGCGCGGCGTTCTCCCCGCGTCGTAAACGCCACCACCGACGGCCCCGCGCCCGACAGATATACGCCCCGCGCGCCCGCGCTCATCGCGTTGCGGAAGACGTGCTTCATCGCGGGGAACATCCGCTCCCGCGCCTGCTGATGCAGCCTGTCCTGCGTCGCCACGCGCAGGTACTCCGGGTGGTTCGTCGTCAGCGCCGCCACGAGCAGCGCCGCCCGCCCGATGTTGTACACCGCGTCCTCACGCGAAATCGTCGGCGCCAGCGCCGCCCGCGCCTCCGCCGTCAGTACTTGCGCGTCGGGAACCAGCGCCACGCATTGCAGGTCGTCAGGCGTGGGCACGGGCGCGGCGTACACCCGCTCGCCGTCGCGCACTGCCACGGTAACGCCGCCGACCAGCGCAGGCGCGACATTGTCCGGATGCCCCTCCATCTCCGTCGCCAGCTCCAACAGGTGCGGTAGGTCGGCGGGGAAGCCCAACAGCGCGTTCGCCGCGAACATGCCCGCCACGATGGCCGACGAACTCGACCCCAGTCCGCTGCTCAGCGGTATCTCCTGCCATGACTCGATGGCGAGTTGCGCGTCTCCCGCCCCGTACTCGTCCAGCACCCGCTGCGCCGCCCGATAGGTCAGGTTCGTCGCGTCGGCGGGCAGTTCGCCCTCCCCGCACCCATGGACGACGACGCGGGCC
>JAPPFU010000013.1:4601-7936 GCA_028875085.1 Chloroflexota bacterium | reverse complement strand
CCTCTTAGCATCCCCGTCCCCTTGCTTAGGCGAGCGGCAGCCGCAGCCCCGTCGTCCGCATCTCCAGCGCGTAGACGGAGTGCTGCGCCGTCACGAACAGCGTCGTCAGGTTCTCGCCGCCGAAGCAGCAGTTGGCGGGCTGCTCAGGGAACTCGAGTACGCCCAGCAGCGCGCCGTCCGGATCCAATACTTGGACGCCCTGCTGCGCCGCCACGAACAGCCGCCCCTCCGCGTCCAGCGCCATCCCGTCCGCGAGCGTCGCCTCCGGGTAACCTTCGAGCAGCACCGGCGCGCCGCCGGGCCCAGCGACGTAGGCCGTGGGCGGCACGGCCAACGCTCCCCACGGATAGGCTCGCTCCGCCGCGCCCTGCGTCGACAGCTCCACCGCCCACACGTGCTTGCCGAACGAATCGGCCACCAGCAGCGTCCGCTCGTCCGCCGTCAGCACGACGCCGTTCGGCTTGATGTCGCCGCTCCAAACCCGCGTCAGCGCGCCGCCGCCGGAGGGCAGGTAGTACACCGCCTCCGCGTCCTGGATAGGGCGCTGGCCCGTCGCGGGGAAATACGGGTCGGTGAAGTAGACGCCCCCCGCGCGGTCGAGCGCCAGATCGTTCGGCGCGTTCAGCGGACGCCCGTCGTAGGAATCCGCCAGCGTCTCCACGGCCAGCGTCGCCGTGTCCACCGCAGAGAGGCGGTTGCCCCCGCCCTCGCACACCAGCAAGCGCCCGTCGTGGGCCAGCGCCATGCCGTTGCCGCCGCGTGTCTCCTCGCGGAACAGGGCGCACGCGCCCTCGGCGTAGCGGTAGGCGCGATTCACGAACCCATCGGAGAAGTAGAGCGCGCCCGCGTTGTCCCACACCGGCCCCTCCGTGAAGGCGAAGGGCCCGCCCGGCTGGCGGACGGGCGCGGCGCCTGGAGCGGCGAGGTCGGCGGCGGTTAGCATGCGCGCATTATGCCGCAGCGCCCCGCGTATGGGATAATAGCCCAGCGCGCCGAAGTGGCGGAATGGCAGACGCGACGGTCTCAAAAACCGTTGGGGGCAACCCCGTGCCGGTTCGACTCCGGCCTTCGGCACCAGTAGACCTTCGGCGCCAATAGCAGCGGAAGGGAGGTAGCAATGGCCACGGACACTACACACGACGCTAGGCCGCCGGTGTGGGTTGGGCACGTCAGCATGCCCACTCGCGCGCTGGCCAAGTCGGAAGAGTTCATGCGGGCGCTCGGCATGCGCTCCATCGTCAGCAACGACGACGTCGCCATCCTCGAACTGCGCGGCGGCACGCACCTTGTCCTCTCCGCCGACGCGGAAGCAGCGCCGTCGGACGCGCCCTTCGACCTGATGGTGGACGACGTGGACGCGGCGTATGCCGACTTGACGGCGCGCGGCTTTGCCCCGTCCGACATCCGCCGCGGGCGCATCCACGACTCCTTCACCATCGACGACCCGGGCGGCGCGCGCATCACCGTCAACTCCTCCCACGTCTCCGACCAGCCCGTGTAGGGGGCGGCCCGCCCTTGCCGAACACCTCATGACTACGCCCGAACCCGCCCCCAAAGTCAGCGTCATCATCCCCACCTACAACCGCGCCGCGCTCCTGCCCCGCGCCGTGGACAGCGTCCTTGCGCAGCCTTGCCAGGACTTCGAGCTCCTCATCGTCGACGACTGCTCCGCCGACGACACCCCACAGGTCATCGCCGCCTTCACCGACCCGCGTATCCGCGCTTTCCGCCACGATGCCAACAGGCACATCTCCGCTTCGCTCAACACCGGCATCGCCAACGCCCGCGGCGAATACATCACGTTCCTTGAGGACGACAATGAACTCACACCCAACAGCATCACATGCCGATTAGAGGCGCTTGAATCAGCATCACCGGATGTCGCTCTGGCATATGGATGGCTAGACTTTGTTGATGACAGTACGGGGGCAGCCATAGAGAAAGACAACTACCGTTTCACGCTAGAGGGGAAGGAGGCGCGCCAGGCATCGCTAAGATTCCAAGACTTTACGGGCATAGGGGGGATTCTTGCGAGAACGGCGGTTGTACAAAAGATTGGAGGATTCGACGAAAGGATTCGTATGGGCATGGACGTATTTTTCATGTGCAGCATGCAGATGCGCTATTCGGTTACTCCTGTTCGACAAGTCGTAGGCATCATCCATAAAAAGCACGGACATCTAAAAGCTACCCATTGGAGCAATTTCGATAATGTGATTGCGGATCTAGCGGTGTTCAGGCGCCACTTTGAACATCCAATAAATGATATCCCAGATTTAGATGGAGAACTCGCCCGGATGGCTCCTAGATTCTTGCGGATTATGGCCACTCGTGCCGCTCGAGACGGGGAACTTGCTGAAATGCTGTTCATCTCGTTCAAATTGCTGAAGACATACCCGCTTTCCTTAGGAAATCTACGCCTCCCTCTCCATTTACTTAAAGGCTATGTCTTCTATTTCAGCCCTCTTCGGCGATATCGACTTGGATTGCAAAGGCTCCTGGGGCAAAGGTGAGAAGTGGACATAGAGAGGAAGACACCGACGGTCAGCGTCATTATCCCGACGCATAACCGCGCAGCCATACTGCCGCGTGCAGTGGAAAGCGTGCTCTCTCAGGACCTCACTGACTTAGAGCTGATTATCGTTGACGACGCTTCGACGGACCGCACCGGCAAAATAATCTCCGGGTTCATCGACCCTCGCGTCAAGTCAATCAGGTGCGCGTCGAACGTAGGCGTGGCCGCCGCTCGCAACTTGGGAATCAGCCATAGCCAGGGAGACTACATCACCTTTGTTGACGACGATGATGAGCTGACCCCTAACAGCATCTCACGCAGAGTAGCCGTGATGAACGCATCCCCTCTCAACCCAGGCATGGTCTATGGATGGGCGGACGTCATCAATGATGACACCGGGGAAAGGCGTGCTCTTTGCCGAGACGAATGGGAAGGGAAAGCCTTCTTGCAGGCATCGCTGATGCTCGCCAACTCAGTACCGACTCTGGCAATGCTCTGGCGGGCATCCGCCGTGAAAGAGATAGGAGGATTCAACGAAGAGCTAGATCTCTTTGAGGACAATTACTTCTCCAACAGTGTCGCATCAAAATATCATGTCATCTCCCTCAATGGGATATGCGCACTGGGGCATGCATCCCGAGCGTACTCTCGGCTGAGTGACTACCGTAACCTCTATAAAATCGACAGATTCATTGAGGCTCACATCCAGCGCTTTTCCACTGAGATAGGCGCTATCCCTAACGGCATTGAGCGTCTGCTGGATTTTAGAGACCGCATGCTTCGTAGTGCGGCAATTTCCGCCGCGAGAGACGGCGAACTC
>JAPPFU010000013.1:3659-4591 GCA_028875085.1 Chloroflexota bacterium | reverse complement strand
TTGCTTTTCAAAACCCTTTTTTGCTTGTACGGCAGCAGAAGACGAGCCTCTCTTGAAGATCTCCGCCTTCCCCTCCGCGTCATCAAGGGCTACTTCTTCTACGCTACTCCGCTGCGGCATTTCAGGCGGCCCTTGCAGCGCCTCCTAGGGCAACGCAATCGCTAGGCGGCGCGCGTGGCTGAACCTCCCAAAGTCAGCGTCATCATCCCGACGCACAACCGCGCAGCGTTGCTGCCCCGCGCCGTTAACAGCGTGCTGGCGCAGACCTACGCCGACTTCGAACTGCTCATCGTGGACGATTGCTCCACTGACGACACCCCCGCGGTGATCGGCGGGTTCGCCGACCCGCGCATCCGCGCCTTCCGCCATGACATGAGCCGGAGCGCGTCCGCCGCGCGCAATACTGGCCTCGCCCAGGCGCTGGGCGAGTACCTCGCCTTCCTCGACGACGACGACGAATGGCTTCCCGCCAAACTGGAAGGGCAGGCGAGGCTGCTCGACGCCTCTTCCGCCGACGTGGGCATGGTCTACGGGTGGATGGACAGCGTGGACGACGCGACCGGTCGAGTCACGCCAACCTACCGCAGCACTATTGAGGGAGACATCTTCGAGGACGCGCTTGCGCTGGACGTGCCCGGGCCGACCATCGTATTGCTAGTGCGCGCGTCGGCGGCGCGCGAAGTAGGCGGGTTCGACGAGCGCCTCTCCCGATACGACGACGCGGACTTCATCTGCCGCATCGCCGAGCGCTACAAGGCCGCCGTCTTGCCCGAGGTCGTCGCCGTCGCCCACTCCGGCCACCGCCACGAGCGCATGGCGGACGATACTCCGCGCGGCCATTCCGCCGCCGCCGCGTTCATCCGCATGCATATGGCGAGGTACGCCGCCCTCTTGGAGACACGCCCGCACATTCGCGCCCGCCTGCTGCGCCG
>JAPPFU010000013.1:0-3649 GCA_028875085.1 Chloroflexota bacterium | reverse complement strand
CGCCGCCCTGTTGGCACTCGCCGCCGCGTTCAGGTTCGACCCCCTCGGCAGCGTGCGCGTCCTCGTCAAGCGCCGCCGCTTCGCCCTCAACCTGCTTGCCCGCCTAAGGCAGTAACCCCGCGCCCTCACCCCAGTTCGTCCTAGAGGGGAGTGTCGAGGGGCGCCTAGCCCCCCGCCTCGTGCGCGCCGAACACCGAGCGCAGCGCGTCGCTGACCTCGCCTAGCGTCGCGTAGGCCTCCACGCATTCGAGGATGGGAGGCATCGTGTTCTCGCCGCCGCGCGCCGCCTCCACCAGACGCGACAGCGCCGCCTGCGCCTGCGCCTCGTCTCGCTCGCGGCGCACCTGACGCACGTGGGCGATCTGCCCCTCCGTGCGCGCCGGGTCGAGCCGCGTCAAAGGCGGCGGGGGCGCCTCGTCCTCCGCGTAGAGGTTCACGCCCACGATAGACCGCTCGCCCGACTCCACCGCCCGAAAGTGCCGGTACGCCGCCTCTGCGATCTCTCCCTGCGGAAAGCCCTCCTCGATGGCCGCGACCGCGCCGCCGAGGGCGTCGATGCGCTCGATGTACGCCCGCGCCCCCGCCTCGATCTCGTCCGTGAGATGCTCGACGAAGTAGGAGCCGCCCAACGGATCGGTGGTGTCGGCGACGCCCGACTCGTGTGCCAGCACTTGCTGCGCCCGCAGCGCCAGCGCCGCCGACTCCTCCGTCGGCAGCCCCAGCGCCTCGTCCTGCGCGTTGACGTGGAGCGACTGCGCCCCGCCCAGCACTGCCGCCAGCGCCTGGACGGCGGTGCGCACGCTGTTGACTTCGGGCTGCTGCGCCGTAAGCGTAACGCCCGCCGTCTGCGCGTGGAAGCGCAGCGCGCACGCGCGGTCGTCCGTCACGCCGAAGCGCTCGCGCACGATGGATGCCCACAAACGGCGGGCGGCCCGGAACTTGGCCGCCTCCTCGAACAGGTGGTTGTGCGCCGCGAAGAAGAACGACGCGCGCTCCGCGAACTGCCCCGCGTCCATCCTTGCCACGGCCGCCGCCTCGACGTAGGCGACCGCGTTGGCGAGCGTGAACGCCACCTCCTGCACCGCCGTCGCCCCCGCCTCGCGCATGTGATAGCCGCTGATGCTGATGGGATTCCAGCGCGGCATCCACTCGGCGCAGAACGCCGCCAGGTCGGTCGCCAAACGCAGCGACGGCCCCGGCGGATAGACGTACGTCCCCCGCGCTATGTACTCCTTTAGCACGTCGTTCTGCACGGTGCCGCTCAGGCGCTCCAAGGGCGCGCCCTGCTTGCGTGCTACCGCCGCGTAGAGCGCCAACAGCACCGGCGCCGTCGCGTTGATGGTCATCGACGTGCTCACCCGGTCGAGGGGGATGCCGCGCAGCAGCGCCTCCATATCGGCGAGGCTGCACACCGGCGTCCCTACCTTCCCCACCTCCCCCTCCGCCGCCTCGTGGTCAGAGTCGTAACCCGTCTGCGTCGGCAGGTCGAACGCAACCGACAACCCCGTCTGCCCCTGCGCCAGCAGGTAGCGGAAGCGCTCGTTCGTCTCCTCCGGCGTGGAGTAGCCCGCGTACTGGCGCATCGTCCACAAGCGCCCCCGGTGCATCGTAGGGTGGACGCCCCGCGTGAACGGATACTCCCCCGGGTATTCCGCAGGCGCGCCTGCCGCGTCCCCCGGCCCATACACCGGCTCGACGGTCAGCCCCGACTCCGTGACGAACTGCGCCAACCTCTCCGGCTGCCGCGCGACGGCGGGCTCGTAGCGCTCCCTGAGCCAGCGTTGCAGTCGCTCGTCCACGGCGGCCACTATAGCGCAGCGCGCCGCGCTGCCCCGCGTCCGCCCGCCGTGCCCTAGAATGGCGCGCGCTATGACCGAGCGCCTCGTCGCAGGGAGCCCCCAGGGAGACGACGCCGCCGAGAGCGGCCTGCGCCCCCACCGCCTCCAAGAGTACGTCGGCCAGGAGAAGGTCAAGGAGAACCTGGGCATCGCCATGGACGCGGCCAAGCGGCGCGGCGAGCCCCTTGACCACCTGCTCCTCTACGGCCCGCCCGGTCTGGGTAAGACCACCCTCGCGCACATCGTCGCCGCCGAGATGGGCGCCAGCATCCGCGTAACCACCGGCCCCGCCATCGAACGCGCGGGCGACGTGGCGTCCCTCCTCACCCAGCTCCAAGCGAGCGACATCCTGTTCGTGGACGAAGTGCACCGACTGCCCCGCGCGGCGGAGGAGATCCTTTACCCCGCCTTGGAGGACTTCTCCCTCTCCTGGGTGATGGGCAGGGGATTGAGCGCACAGAACATCAACCTGCGCGTCGAGCCGTTCACTCTCATCGGCGCCACCACCCGCTACGCCATGCTCAGCGCTCCACTGCGCGACCGCTTCGGCTCCGTCTACCGCCTCGACTACTACGACGCCGACGATATGGAGCGCATCGTCCGCCGTTCCGCCCGCATCCTGAAGGTCGCCATCGACGACGACGGCGCGAGCGCCATTGCTAGCCGCTCGCGCGGCACGCCCCGCGTCGCCAACCGCCTGCTGCGCCGCGTCCGCGACTACGCCCAGGTGCGCGCCGACGGAAGCATCGACGGCGCAACCGCCGAGCATGCGCTCGACCTTCTGGAGGTCGACGTCCTCGGTCTCGATGAGATCGACCGCCGCGTCCTCGGCGCCATCGCCGAAAAGTTCGACGGCGGCCCGGTCGGGCTGGAGACCATCGCCGCCTCTGTGGGGGAGGAATCGGACACCATCATGGACGTGTACGAACCCTTCCTCATGCAGCTCGGCTTCCTCTCCCGAACCCCGCGCGGGCGCGTCGTTACCCGCCGCGGCTACGAGCACCTGGGCCTCGCCTACCCCGACCGCCTCGCCTCCAACCAGGCCGCCCTCTGGCCGCCCGAGCCGTCCTAGCGCGCCTTGCGCCGCCTCGCCGCGTTCGCCTTGGCCGCCGCCGCCATCCTCCTCGCCGCATCCTGCGCCGCTCCCGCGCCTACCCCTACCGCGCTGCCCGCTCCCATGCCTACCCCTACCGCGCTGCCCGCGCCCACGCCTACACCGACTGCCGCGCTGCCCACGCTCACGCCTACACCGACTGCCGCGCTGCCCGCGCCCACGCCTACACCGACTGCCGCGCTGCCCGCGCCCACGCCTACACCGACTGCCACGCCCGCCCCCACCCCCACGCCGGCGCTCCCCGTAGTCATCGTCAAGATAGGCGGCGCCTGCTTCGAGGCGGAATTGGCCGACACGCCCGAGGCGCGCTATCAGGGCTTGTCGGGCAGGGAGGCGCTGGCGCCCGGCGCGGCGATGTGGTTCGACCTGGGCGAGCCGCGCAACGCCGCATTCGTGATGCGCGAGATGCGCTTCCCGCTCGACATCGTATGGGTGGAACAGACGGCGGCGGGACTGCGCGTGGCGGGCGTCGAACGCAACGCCCCGCCCGCGCCGCCCGGAACGGCGGAGGCGGAGTTGACGCACTACCGCTCGCCGGGGCCGGTGCGCTACGTGCTCGAAGTGAACGCCGGAGCCGCCGCCGCTCACGGGATAGGCGCAAGCGACGCGGTCAGCGCCTCCCCGTTACAATGGGAAGGCCGTTGCCCCGTGGTGCAGAGGTAGCACAGCAGACTTTGGATCTGTTGACCCTGGTTCG
>JAPPFU010000020.1:7832-8059 GCA_028875085.1 Chloroflexota bacterium | reverse complement strand
TCTGCGGGAATGCGGCGCCGGCCGACCCCCCCCCCCCCCCCGATATTTCACCCGAGCAGAACGTGATCTGAGCGTGGATAAGCACGCTGGTCTCTAAATGCTCCAGGAACTTGTCGGGCGCGACCTCCGTGCGCTTGCCGATGAGTTGAACATCACCGTCTGGAAGACCGGCAAACTGAACAAGGGTTGGGCCGGCCATGCTGTCGAGCGTTATCTCGGCCTTCCAA
>JAPPFU010000020.1:0-7822 GCA_028875085.1 Chloroflexota bacterium | reverse complement strand
AATCAATTCCTCACGCAGCCCCAACTTCGGGTCGTGGGAGCTCAAGGTCGTCCCTCTTGTCCTGAAAAATGGTGAGCCTGCCGTCAAGGAGACGATGGCGATCACGATGCTCGACCCTGACGAGGTTGCGGCCAAGCCGTTCGAGGAGAGTCACGTCTTCGGCAAGCTGCGCATCATGGTCGCTGTCGCCCGCCTCCGGGAGGACGATGAGGAATCCCGCTCCACTTGCCGCCTTGTTCACGCGTTTGACCTGCAGGAGACTGCCCTCTACGATGCTGTCGCCGAGGACTACCACGATATTCAGCGCGCCATTCGCGAGCATGGATTCGACAATCTTTCTGGTGTGATGGGCCGCTACATCCAGCCTCGCACCAAAGGTGCCGGACACGGCAGCACATCACGCGCCTTCTACGCAAGGAAGGAATTCGTCGAATACATCATCGGTATGAAGCCGAGCCCACCCGCTCAGGTCTCTCCACCCTTCTCGGAGCAAGATTGCCCTATCCACGCAGGCCAGACCAACACCGCGTCACGCGAGCCCTTGGACGCGCGCATCGGCCTGCTGCCCGCGAACCAATCCGGCGTGGGGCGGCACAAGTGCCCCTATTGCGCCTACGAGCGCGGCTACCAGCAGGCGCTGACGGACATCACCGCCGCGGTGGGAGAGCGCCAGCGTTAGGGAGCCTGAGCTGAGGCCTCCGGCGCTTCGTCTATCACCCGATATCTCCCTCTATTATCCAGGAAGGCAAGCACCTTCCTCTTACGGAGCACCTGAAACTGCTGGCGTATCTTCGCATTGACGTGCCTATTCTTCGGGTGGCGGAGACGAAGTCCCTCTTCAAATCGCTGTCTGAATTCTGTCAATGTGAATTCGCGTCCATCTTGTTGCATGGTGCGCACGCATGAGAGGACATCAGTAGTCCAGCCGATCCCATCTATTGCCGTGGCGGGCAATTGAAACTCCAACTGCTTGATTCTCTCATAGTCGGAGGCTATTTCTTCAGGTGGCTCCGGCGTGAGCGGGAGCATAGACATGCGTATGTGAACCGCTCGGTACGCCTCGATATACTCCGCGTCGGGCACAAAGAGCGTAGGGGCTTGGGCTATCCGGCTGAAAATATCGCGTGCGTCAGCGATCACAGGATCGGCGGTGTGGCCGGTCACAATGGTATTTGCCTCGACGTTGTCCCAGAGTCCCGCGCGGGTCAAGTTAGAGGAGCCGACCATTACTTGGGCGTTCCCTGTTTCGCTGGTGCAGATGTAGATCTTGGGATGGAACGTATGGCGGAGAGCTAGCCCCCAATCGGAATAGGCGCAGTGGCTCATTCCTAGATAGGCTGTCGCCAGCTTTGTGAATTCCTCCAGAGCGCCCGGCGTAGTGATGTGGAAGTCGAGGCCGTAGACCACTCCCACTTCCCCGCCGTTGTCGAGAATTTTCTCCAGGGAGGGCGCGATCCGAGTGATGCCCGATTCGGAAGCGAACGCCGTGGCAATGCGCACGTCGGACGCCCTAGCCAAACTCGCCAAGAGCTCTTCGCCAGCAGGCCGCGTGGCGTTGTCGATGATTCGCGTCTCCGCCATAGCGTGCGCAGTATAGACACCCCCGCGCACCCCGCGATACTCTGCGCGTATGCCCGACCCACTCCGTGCCGCGCGCGACCGCCTCGGCTCCTGCTCGCTGCGCATGGCGATCGGGCGCTGGACGGTGCGGCGCGTCGTGCCCGCCGTCTTCCCCTTCCTCAACCCGCTGACGCGCATCGTGTTGCGGTTGCCGAACGGCCACGAGGCGCTGAGCGGCAGGGTGCTCGTGCTGCGCTTCGCGGGGCGGCGCACCGGGAGGCGCTACGCCGTCCCCATCGCGTACAGGCGCGCGGACGACGGAGCGCTCGAGGCGGTTACCAGCGTCTACGGGCGCTGGTGGCGCAACCTGGAGGACGGCGCGCCGGTGAGCGTGCTGCATCAGGCGCGCATGCTGCCCGCGCGCGTCGAGGTGGTGCGGGTAGGCGCAGGCGATGCGGACGGTGAGGCGGAGGCGGCGATTCAGCACGGCCTCGACCGGCGCGACTTCATCCGCCGCGCGCTCGTGCTCATCCCCGCGCGCGAGACGGTGCTGCTGCGCGTGTGGCCGGGCGAGGTGGCGGACTAGCAGCGGCGCCAGGGCGCGTATACTGGCCGCCGACATCCACGAGGAGGGAGCGCCATGCCGGAAGAGGTCGGCCTGTTCGAGGCCATCTACACTATGCGCGCCATCCGCCGTCAGCGGCCGGACGTTCCGGTCACCGACGCGCAGGTGCGCGCCATCATCGAGGCGGGAACGCAGGCGCCCAACGGCGGCAACAGCCAGCCCGTCCGCTACATCGTCGTCCGCGACCAGGCCACGAAGGACAAGGTCGGCGTTCTGTACAAGGACGCCGTGCGGCAAATACTCATCGACCCGTCCGTCTCCGGCAACAAGGCGGAGTGGCACCTCGGCGACCACCTGGCCGACTCGCCGGTCATCATCTTCGTCTACGTAGCGCCCACCGCCGACCATCAAGGGAACACCCGCTACCCGACCCCCGCGTCGGCGGGCATGCAAGCCTTCCCCGCCGTCCAGAACATGCTGCTGGCCTGCCGGGGGCTGGGCCTCGGCTCCAACCTCACCACCGCCATCGACGCCTTCCACGGCGAGGAGCTCAAGCAGATCCTCGGCGTGCCGGACGAGGTGGTGTTCGGCTGCATGCTGCCCATCGGCCAGCCCGTCGGACGGCATGGCTCCAAGACGCGCAGGCCGGTGGAGGAGGTCACCTACTCCGAGCAGTGGGGCGAGCCCGTCGCGTTCGATCTGAAGGGGGCGTAGGCATGGCCATCATGCAGCTGACGCACCTGCTCCCGCGCGAGGGGAAGGTGGAGGAGGTCGCGCGCCTCATCGAGGAGTGGGGCGCGGCGGACGCAACGGCGGGCGCCGCCCCCGCCTACGCCTTCCTCTGCCGCGACGAGGAGCACCTGTTCGTGGTGTCGCTCCACGAGAGCGTGGAGGCGTACAACGCGCAAGCCGAAGCCGCCGCCGCGTGGCTGGAGCGCCTAACGCCGCTGCTGGTTGACCCGCACGGGCCAACCTTCTACGGCGAGGTGCTGGTGCAGCAAGGCAACCCCGGCGCCGCAAGCGGCGGCCAACTGCCCGCGGCGCTGCGCATGGGCAAGCGGCACTAGGGAGCGCTAGGCGCGCTGCTCGCCGGGGGCGGTGACCCACACCATCCCGTCGAGCACTTCCGCGGCGTAAGCGGCGACGTCGAGGGTGTAGAAGTCGATGCACTTGCCGGTGCGCAGGTCGAACTGGGCGCCGTGGAGCGGGCAGTGCACCTCGCCCCGGCGCACCATCCCGTCCGCGAGGGCGCCGAACATGTGCGGGCATGCGTTGTCGAGGGCGTAGACGCCCTCGCCGTCCCAGAAGAGCGCAATCTCGTGGAGGCCGAAGCGGGGGTGGCGAAAGGCGAAGGTGAGCGTGCGGCGCCGTTTCAGCTCGTCGAGGCCGGTCAGCTCGAAGCGGAATTCGTCGGCGGGGGCGGTCATACCTACTGCAACTCGATGAGCGGCGCGCCGGCCAGCACGTCCTGCTCCTTCTTGACCTTCACGTTCTTCACCACGCCCGGGTGCGCCATGCGCACGCTCTGCTCCATCTTCATGCTCTCGAGCACGCATATCTCGTCGCCCGGCGACAGCATCTGTCCCTTCTGGACGGACACCGCCGCCACTTTGCCAGGGAGCGGACAGCGGACGTTCTTGTCCTCGCCTTGGAGGATGCCGCGGAGGCCGGGGAGTTCGGCCTTGGGGCGGGCGGGAAGCTTGGGGCGGGCGCGGGAGGCGCCCTGGGTAGCAGCCTCCAGCTCCACCAGGTAGGTCTCGCCGTCCACCTCCACCTCGACCGGGCTCTGGTAGATGTCGCCTATCTGAACGTCGTACCACTCGCTGTTGACGCGGACGCGGACGCGGCGGGCCATCAGAACGCTCCCCCCGCCAGGCGGCTCACCATGGCGGCGCGGCGGCCGTACATCTTCCACTTGCCGGGCGCCGCGCGCTCGGCCTTGTCCGCGGCAAGCGCCATGGCGACGGCGAGAGCGGCGATGAGCTCCTTGCCGCCCGCATCGGAGGCGGGGGTGCGGAGCAGCTCTTCGAGGAAGGTGTTGTCGTGGCGCGCCTCCACAAACAGCGTGCGGTCGAGCACGCGGCGCACCAGCGCCGTGTTGTTGACCACCCCTTCGGTGTCGAACTCGTCCAGCGCTTGGCGCAGACGATCGATGGCGGCGGGACGGTCGTCGGCCCAGACGATGAGCTTGGCCATCATCGGCTCGTAGTAGGGCGACACCTCATACCCCTCGTAGAGGGCGGAGTCGAGGCGGACGCCATCGCCCTTGGGTTCGCGCAGGCGCTCCACCACGCCGAAGGTGGGCAGGAGGCTCACGGGGTCTTCGGGGTAGATGCGCGCCTCGATGGCCGCGCCGCGCGTCCGCACGTCCTCCTGGGCGATGGGCAGCTCCTCCCCGGCGGCCACGCGCAGTTGGAGCTCGACCAGGTCGAGGCCGGTGACCATCTCGGTTACGGGATGCTCGACCTGGAGGCGCGTGTTCATCTCAAGGAAGTAGAAGTTTCCGTCGCGGTCGAGCAGGTACTCGATGGTGCCCGCGTTGGCGTAGCCGATGGTCTTCGCGAGGCGCACCGCCGACTCCAACAGCGCCTCGCGCTGCGGGGGCGTGAGTTTGGGGCACGGCGTCTCCTCGATCACCTTCTGGTTGCGACGCTGGACGGAGCAATCACGCTCGAACAGGTGCACCACGTTGCCGTGATGGTCGCCCAGGACCTGCACCTCCACGTGGGACGCGCCGTCGATGCGCCGTTCGAGATAGACGCGGTCGGAGCCGAAGAAGTTGCCCGCCTGCGTGCGCGCCTGCTCGAGCGCGTCGAGCAGATCTTCTTCTCGCTCGACGGCGCGGATGCCCATGCCCCCTCCGCCGTCGGCAGCCTTGACCATCAGCGGGAAGCCGACGCGGCGCGCCTCGGCGAGGGCGTCGGTCGCGCTCACCTCCCCGTCGGTGCCCGGGATGACGGGCACGTCGGCGAGCAGCGCGAGGCCGCGCGCCTCGACCTTGTCGCCCATCTGCTTGATGACCGACGCGCTAGGGCCGACGAAGGCGATCTTGGCGGCCTCGACAGCCTCGACGAAGGCGGGATTCTCGCTGACGAAGCCGTAGCCGGGGTGCACCGCGTCGGCCTTGACCTTCTTGGCGGCGGCGACGATGCGGTCGATGCGGAGGTAGGAGTCGGCGGCGGGCGCGCCGCCGATCTTCACCGCCTCGTCCGCCATACGCACGTGAAGCGCGTCCGCGTCCGCCTCGGAGTAGGCGGCGACGGACTGGATGCCGAGGCGCCTGCACGTGCGGATGACGCGGCAGGCAATCTCGCCCCGGTTGGCGATGAGGACGCGCTTGAACATCGGGCGGATAGTGTAGCAGAGGGCGTCGCGGCGGCTGTCCGGCTCACGGAGGCGCTAGGCGCGCGGCTCCCACCGGAAGAATCGCACCGCGAGCGCCAGCCCGGCGACGCCCCACGCGGCCAATATCGCCAGGTCGAGCACTTCGAATCCCAAGCCCGTCTCGAAGGGGTTGAAGGCGGTGTGCAGCGCTCCGGCGAAGTGGCTGACGGGGAAGACGTCGGCGAAGGTGGTGAGCCACGCCGGGGCGTCGTGCAACGGGATGAACACGTCGGAGATGAACAGCAGCGGCAGGATAGAGGCGTTGACGACGGCGGGTGCGGCGTCGGCGTTGGGGATGACGGCGGTGATAGCCAGCCCCAAGGCGCAGAAGACCGCCGCACCGAGGGCGAGCGAGACCACGAAGGCGGGCAAGGCGTTCGAGGGAATGTCCACGCCGTAGAAGAGGACGCCCGCCGCCAGGATGATCACCACCAGCAACATAGCCAGGAGCACGGCGTGGCCGACCTTGCCGAACAGGAGCGCCCAGCCAGGCAAGGGCGTGCCGCGCACGCGCTTGAGCAGCCCGCCATCCCGCGAGAAGCAGACGCCGAGGGCAACATTGGTGTAGCAGGCGCCGATGACGCCCATCACGGTGATGCCCGGCACGTAGAAGGTGGAGGTGCTGATTACACCGCCCTCCACGTCAAGCTCGGTCGAGCCGAACAGCAGATTGAAGATGACGAGGAACATCAGCGGGAAGGCGATGGTGAAGAAGGCCGCGAGGGGATTCCGCCAAAAGCCGGCGTTCTCGTAGCGCACCTGCCGCAGAGCAAGCGCAAGGCCCCTCACGACTGCCCATCCTCGGCGGCGGAGTGGCCGGTCAGGTCAATGAAGACGTCGTCGAGCGACGGGCGGGACACCGACAGCTCCTGTAGTTCCACGCCGTGCTCGACGACCCACGCCGTAAGGCGGTGCAGGTCGCGCGTCGGCTCCGCTGTCGTAAGCGTGTACGCGCCGTCCATCCCCTCTGGCGGGGCGGCGAAGTCGCCGGGCGGGGCGGGCGCCCCGTCGGCCAGGCGGAAGCGCACCGTCGTCGCGGCCTGGCGCTGCGTCAGCTCGGAAGGCCTGCCCTCGGCGACGATGAGGCCCTGGTTCATGATGGCCACGCGGTCAGCGAGGTGCTCGGCCTCCTCCATGTAGTGGGTGGTGAGGAGGATGGTCTTGCCGCGCTCCTTCAGTCCCCCCACCATCTCCCACGCCTCGCGCCGCGCCGACGGGTCGAACCCCGTCGTCGGCTCGTCTAAGAAGAGAAGTTCGGGGTCGCCCGCCAGGCCGACGGCCACGTCGAGGCGGCGCTGCTGGCCGCCCGAGAGACGGCGCACGCGCTCGCGGCGCTTCTCGCGCAGGCCGACGGCGTCGAGCAGGTCGTCCAGCGGCAGCGGGCGCGGGTAGTAGCCGCGGAACAGGTTGAGCGTCTCCTCAACGGACAGAAAAGGGTCTACTCCCGCCGATTGGAGGACGATGCCGACGCGCTCCTTGAAGGCGCGTTCGCCCGACGCCGGGTCGTGCCCCAGCACGCTCACCTCGCCCGCGCTGCGGACGCGGTGGCCTTCGAGTATCTCGACGGTGGTCGTCTTGCCCGCGCCGTTGGGGCCTAGGAGAGCGAACACCTCGCCGTGGGCGACGCGCAGGTCGACGCCGCGCACCGCCTCCAGCGCGCCGTAGGACTTGCGCAGGCCGCGCACCTCGATGGCAGCGGCGGAATTCCCAGGTGTGGGCATCAGGCAAGCGCGAGGCAGCGCGGAAGCGCTACCCGGCGGCCGCCACCGCTCCTTCAAGCGGCGGCGCTTCCGAATCGAACAGTTCGCGCAGCGCCTTGCCCTCCACCGTCTCGTTCTTCATCAGATAGCGGGCGACCTGCACCAACTTGGCGTAGTTGTCGTTCAGCACGCGCTTGGCGCGCGTGTAAGCCTCGAGGATGAGGGTCTGGACTTCGTCGTCGATCTCCTGGGCGATGCGCTCGGAGTAGTCGCGCTGCTCCGATATCTCGCGCCCGAGGAAGACCAACTCCTCCGACTTGCCAAAGGTGCGCGGACCGAGCTTGTCGCTCATCCCGTAGCGCGTAACCATTGCCCGCGCCATGCGCGTCACTTCTTGGATGTCGTTCCCGGCGCCGGTGGTGGTGTCGCCGAAGGTGATCTCCTCCGCGATACGCCCGCCCAGCGCCATGGCCATGCGGTCCATGAACTGCGACCGCGACATGAAGATGCGGTCTTCCTCGGGAACGGAGCGCGTGTACCCGGCGGCCATGCCGCGGGAGACGATAGTGATTTTCTGCACGGGGTCGGCGCCGGGCAGCACGTGGCCGACGCG
>JAPPFU010000057.1 GCA_028875085.1 Chloroflexota bacterium | reverse complement strand
GCTCCGCCGCGTGCGCGAGATAGTCCCCGCCGACGGCCCGCCCATCGTCGCCATCGGCGGCATCACCGCCGACAACGTGGCCGAGGTGGCGCGCGCGGGCGCGGACGGCGTCGCGGTCATCGGCGAGGTGGCGCAGGCGCCCGACCCCAAGGCCGCCACTGCCCGCCTGCTCGACGCCTTCATGAGCGCGAAGGGCTAGCCGCGTGCGCGTCGCCGTCTTCAGCGCCAAGCCTTACGACCGCGCGTCGCTGGAGGAGGCGAACGCCGACGCGCGCCACGACCTGCGCTTCCTCGACGCGCCGCTGGACGCCGCAACGGCGGGTCTTGCGGAGGGCGCCGAGGCCGTCTGCGTGTTCGTCCACGATCGATTGGACGCGGACGTGCTAGGGCGGTTGGCCGGCTTGGGCGTGCGCCTCGTCGCCATCCGCGCCGCCGGCTTCAACAACGTCGACCTCGCCGCCGCCGCCGAACTAGGCCTGACCGTCGCGCGCGTCCCCGCCTACTCTCCGCACGCGGTCGCGGAGCACGCCGCCGCGCTGATGCTCGCGCTCAACCGCAAGATCCACCGCGCGTACAACCGCGTCCGCGAGGGCAACTTCGCCCTCGACGGCCTGCTTGGCTTCGACTTCGCGGGCAAGACGGCGGGCGTCGTCGGCGCGGGCAAGATAGGCGCGGTGCTCGTCCGCATCCTCGCCGGGTTCGGCTGCCGCATCCTCGTCCACGACCTCGAAGCGTCGCCCGAGCTGGAGGCGCTCGGCGCCGAGTACGTCGCGTTGGACGACCTGTTCGCGCGCGCCGACGTCATCTCGCTGCACGTGCCGTTGACGCCGCAGACGCGCCACCTCATCGACGAGCGCGCGCTGGCGCGCATGAAGCAGGGCGTGATGCTGGTCAACACCAGCCGGGGCGCGCTCGTGGACACCCGCGCCGTCATCGACGCGCTCAAGTCGGGGCGCATCGGCGCGCTCGCGCTCGACGTGTACGAGGAGGAGGCCGACCTCTTCTTCCGCGACCTGTCGGAGCAGATCATCCAGGACGATGTCTTCACTCGCTTGCTCACCTTCCCCAACGTGCTCATCACCGGCCATCAGGCCTACTTCACCCGCGAGGCGTTGCGCGGCATCGCGGAGACGACGCTCGCCAACATCGACGCCTTCGCGGAGGGGCGCCGCTCCGGCAACGAACTGACGCCAGAGCGGGTGCGGGGGTAGGGCGCTCGGCGGAGTTTTCGCTGAAAAGCGTCCCAGATCGTCCCGTTCCCCAGCCTGTACGCGGGGAGACGCAGGGAAAAGTGGGACGGCTTGGGGGGAAAGCGGGACGATTCGAGACGGAAATGGGACGATTTGGGACAAGGCGGGGACACTCTAGGACAAGGCGGAGGGGGTGCGCCCTTCGAGTTCGCTCAGGGCGAACGAGGGAGGGGGCAGGGCGCGCGGCGCGGGCGCCGGGGATAGCGGGCAGAGGTTCATACGGGCCAGGATGGCAGGCGGCGCGGCGGTTTGGCAATGGCCGGATGTCATTGCGGTGGCGGTGTGTTGCAGGGACAGGTTTCAAACCTGTCCCTGCGGGGGGTGGGCGGCTAGCCCGTTCGGCTGCCGGGCACGAAGTCGTCGTCGAGCCAGCGGACGAAGAATTGCACGTAGAGCAGGTACGTTTTCTTGGTCTTTGACGTAAGTTTCTTGGAATTGACCTCCACGCGGTAGTTCTCCAGTGCGGCCTGCACCTGCCTCAGTGCGTCTTGCGAGATTTTTGCCATGTCTCCCTCCTGCTAGTTCCGCATGCGCCTAGGGGGCTATCCGCTCTTTGGCCAGTTCGGCGGCGTAATGCAGCGCCGCCTTGACCGCGTCCACGGAGACGGACGGGTACGCCTCGGCAATCTCTTCGGCGGTGAGGCCCACCGCAAGGTTGTCCAGCACCACCGTCACCATCACGCGCGTGCCCGCGATACAGGCCTGCCCGTGGCAGATGTCCGGGTCGACGGATATGTAGTCCTGCCAGTCCATGGTTCCTGCGTCTATGTTCTCGCCGCACTCCGTTCGCCGTCAAGGAGCGCGCGGCGCGGGCCTTGACGCCACCCGTATCTCCCCGTTTATTAGCCTTGGCATCAACAGATCATGCAGGAAGTCAGGGTTGTAGCATCGATTCATCCGTTCGCGTCCTTTCAGGGCGGCCTGCTCGATGCCGGTCGGTGAGGACAATTAGGATTCGTATTTGCGTGGTGCTTTATCATAATCTCCCTGAGGCTCATATTTCCAGAAGTTGATAGGATGGCGCGGACTATAAGTCCTCAGACCCTCTCCTTCTTCTGTTCTAAGGGACACATAAGGCAGCCGCTTGGAAGCCAAGTATTCGAGTGCTGCATGCTTTGGTGACGCCGAATTTGAGATGGACACGACTGCGCCTTGATGTATAAGCCTATGTTGCCCTGACTGCTGTCTTACCCAGGCATCATGACTCTTGACCTCGTTCCATGAGAATGCAGCCATACCCGCAAATAGATCAGCTACCTGAATGAGCACATGTTCATTGGAAGATGCCTGAACGACCCTGGGCGGGAGTACGCTTATAGCGGTACCCGAAAATAGTTCGCCTTGCGCGCCTTCCCTTTCTCTCCTTGTTTTACCAGCAAGGCACTGCTCCAATTCGCCCCAATCCATATCGGTACGCCTATCGACATAATTAACCCATTTGGCACTCTGTGGCCAGCGAAACCGCATCACAGTGACCATCAAGTGATAGTACATACGTGCAAGATTGGCCGTGTCATCTCTACCCTTAATCCCGTGGCGCGTATCATGGGTGCCCCAGGTTAAAACATCTATTCGTAACTGCCTCGAGCTGACAAACTCGACTGCACGGTCGACAATCTTTTGCGCTGCGAACCTACGCTTTGCGGTAGTCAGGTCCTTCCACGCGAACTCACGAACCTCAGATTCTTGCAGCAATGAGATCACCGAATTCTCTATTGCATGGGCGACGCTAGAGGACATGGTAACCAGGCCGATGCTCCGGTAGCGATTCTGATTCCAGGATGATTCGTCGCTGAAGCCCTTATGGGTAGCGTCCCGAAGTGCGGCGGGCATGGCCTTCCACTCTGAGTCCCTCACACCTTCAACTCCTCGCCCATCACTTTTCGCAGCAGTATACCACGTTTGTGAAGCAGGGTGCAGGCTCTCACTTGGAGTAGTTTAGTCCCTACAACAACCCTTCCGCCGCTGCGCGCGCGGCGTCGAAGAGGGGGCCTGGCCATACGCCCAGGGCGAGGGTTGCGGCGCCGGTGAGGGCGAGGGCTGCGCCCGCCGCCGCGCTGACGGGGATGCGAGCGGCGCCTCCGTCGCCCTCTGCGTCGTGCTCACGCAGGTACATCGTCTTGATGATGTTCACGTAGTAGTAGGCGGAGACGACGCTGTTCACCGCGCCGGCGACGGCAAGCCACGTAAGGTCGGCGTTGATGGCGGCTTGGAAGAGGAAGAGTTTGCCCATAAAGCCCGCCGTCGGCGGTATCCCGGTCAGCGAGAGGAGGGCGAACGCCAGCACGCCCGCGAGCCACGGCGAGCGCCGTCCCAGGCCCGCGAGGCCCTCAATGCGCTCGTCGCCCGTGCGCTCCGTAACGACGATGACGACGAAGAAGGCGGCGAGGTTCATCGCGGCGTAGCCCGCGAGGTAGAAGAGGACGCTGCCCGCGCCGAGCGATGCGCCGCCGCCGTCCTGGCTGCGCGCCGCGAACGCCGCCACGCCGATGAGCACGTAGCCCGCCTGCGCGATGGCGCTGTAGCCGAGCAGCCGCTTCACGTTGCTCTGAGCGATGGCGACGAGGTTGCCGACGCTCATCGTTACCACGGCGAGTATGGCCAGGAGGAGCGTCCAGTCGGCGCTCATCGCCTCCGCGCCGAGCGCGGCGTAGAGCACGCGCAGCAGGACGGCGAATCCGGCCGCCTTGCTTGCCACCGACAGGAACGCGCCCACGGGCGTCGGCGCGCCCTCGTATACGTCGGGCGTCCACATCTGGAACGGCACCACCGACAACTTGAAGCCGAAGCCGGCGATGGTGAGCAGCACGCCGATCATCAGCGCGTAGCCGCCGAACGGGATATCCGCGCTCGCCCCGCCCGCCAGCATCTGCGCGATGGTCGGCGCGCTCCCGTCGGGCGACAGCACGCGCACGGTGCCGGACGCGCCGTAGAGGTAGGCGAAGCCCATCAGGAGCATGGCGGAGGCGATGGCCGACAGCACGAGGTACTTCATCCCCGCCTCGACGGAGCGTTCCCTCCCTACGGCGAACGCCGCCAGCGCCACGACGGGCAGCGAGGCGAGTTCCAGCGCGACGTAGAGCGTCAGCAGGTCGGCGGCGGCGCCGAGCAGCATCAGTCCGGTCGACGAGAGCATCACCAGGCCGATGAACTCGGTCTCGCGCCGGTAGCCCGACAGCGCGCCGCGCGAGGCGAGCAGCACGAGCGCCAGCGCTCCGACGATGAGGAGTTTGAAGTAGAGCGCGAACTTGTCCACCACCAGCGCGCCGTTGAACGCCGACAGCGCACCGCCCTCCGCCGCGTGCGCCTCGCCCCACAGGGCCGCGCTCAGCGCGAGGGGCGCCGCAAGCCCAACCACCGCCAGCGCCGAGACCGCGCCCCGCCGCCGCACGACGAGGTCGAGCAGCACGACGGCCAGCGCCAGCGCCGCCAGCGCCAATTCCGGGGAGACGAGGTAGAGGTCGCGTCCGGTCAGTCCCACGCTAGAACCTCGCCGCGATGGGCGCCAGGCCCATCTCGAACACGTCCGTCAGCAAGCGCGGATACAGCCCCACGGCGAAGATGGGAACCAGCAGCACGCCCATCGCCGCCGCGTCCACCGCCCCCGCGTCCTCGATCGCGTCCCACCGGGGGCGCTGCGGGCCGAACAGCGTCCGCTGCGCCGTCCAGAGGATGTATCCCGCCACGAGCACGACGCCGAAGGCGGCCAACCCCGTCGCCCAGGGGTACACGTCGAACGTTCCCAGGAAGACCAGCAGTTCGGCCACGAACCCGCCCGTCGACGGCAACCCCAGCGAGGCGAGGCCCGCTAGCACGAACGCCGCCCCGATCAACGGCATCCGCCGCATCAGGCCGCCCAGGTCGGGGATGTGGCGCGTGTGCGCCCGTTCGTAGATAAGCCCCACCACGACGAACAGCAGCCCCGTGATGACGCCGTGCGTGAACAGCTGCATCGCCGCGCCGCTCAATCCCACGCCCGTCAGGCTCGCGCCCGTCGCCCCGAGCGACGCTAGGCCGAGGACGACAAATCCCATATGGCTCACGCTGGAGTAGGCGACGAGGCGCTTCAGGTCGCTCTGCCGCAGCACGATGAAGGCGCCGTACAGCACGTTGATCACGGCGAGCGCCGCCAAGAACGGCGCGGCGGCGCGCAGTTCGTCGGGGAAGAGGCCCGCGTTGATGCGGATCAGTCCGTAGCCGCCCATCTTCAACAGCACGCCCGCCAGCATCACGCTCACCGCCGTCGGCGCGTCCGTGTGCGCGTCCGGCAGCCACGTGTGCAGCGGGAAGATGGGCAGTTTCACCGCGAAGGCGATGAGGAATCCGGAGAAGACCAGGCTCGCGGGCAGGATGAGCGCCGTCAGGTCGTGCTCCGCGAGCACGGTCATGTCGAAGGTGCGCTCGGCGCCGGGGAAAGAGAGGTAGAGCGCGAGAATCGCCGCGAACATGAACGCCGAGCCCAGGAAGGTGTAGATGAGGAACTTCATCGCCGAGTACTCGCGCCGCCCCGTTCCCCAGATGGAGATGAGGAAGTACATCGGCGCCAGCTCCAACTCCCAGAAGATGAAGAAGAGCACCAGGTCGAGCGACAGAAACACGCCCATCACCGCCGTTTGCAAGAGCAGCAGCCAGACGAAGTACTCCCGCGTGCGCGTCTCGATCCGCCACGACACCAGCACCGCCGCCACGCCCAATATGCCGTTCAGCAGCACCAACGGCGCGCTCACGCCGTCCACGCCGAGCAGGTACTGCATCCCGAGCGCCGGAACCCACTCGGCGCGCTCCACGAACTGGTAGCCCTCCGCGCCACGGTCGAAGGCGATGAAGAGCGCGGCGGTCAGCCCCAGCTCCGCCAAGACTGCCGCGAGCGCGATGAGGCGCGCCGCGACCGCGCTCCGTCCGGCGAGCGCCACGAGCAGCGCTCCGGCGGCGGGCAGGAAGACGACCGCGCTCAGCATCAGCTAGCCGCCGCGTATGCCAGGATGAATGCCGCCGCCCCCAGCGCCGCCGCGATGCCGTAGGCCTGCGCCTGCCCGGTTTGGAGTTGCGCCAGCGCGCGCCCCGTGTTCCGCCCCAACCACGCCGTCAGGTCGGCCACGCCGTCCACGACGCGCCGGTCCCACCAGTCGGCGGCGAGGAACACGCCGCGATAGGCGATGCGCCGCACCAGCAGCCCCTCGTACAGGTGGTCGAAGTAGTAGCGGTTGCGCAGCAGCGCTCCCAACGGACGCAGCGCCGCCTCCACCGGCGCGGGGAATGACGCGCCTCGCAGGTACATCAGCGTCGCCAGTCCGATGCCGCCGACCGCGACGACCGACGATAGGACAGCGACGCCGATGTGCACGTCTTTCGCCTTGTGGTGGAGCGTCTCCGCAAACCAGTGCGCCGGAATGGTCAGCACGTCTGTCGGCGCGTTGCCCAGGTAGCCCGCGCCAATCGCCGCCGCAGCCAGTAACGCCATCGGCAGCAGCATCACCCACGGCGATTCGTGCAGGTGGACATGCGCGCCCTCCTCATAGGGTTGCTTCTCGTCGTCGGGCACGGCGTCGATGCCGCCCCGGAACTCGCCGTGGAAGGTCATGTAGACCATGCGGAAGGCGTAGAACGCCGTCATCGCGGACGCGGCCAAGCCCATCCAGAACACGGCCTGCGCCACGCCCAAGTTCGCCGCGTGGTCGCCCACCCACGCGCCCGCCAGCACCTCGTCCTTCGACCAGAACCCGGCCAGCGGAAAGACCCCCGCGATGCTCAACGCGCCGATGAGCGTGAGCGTGTACGTCCAAGGCATCGCCTTGCGCAGGCCGCCCATGTAGCGCATGTCGAAGGTGTGCGCCGCGTGGTGCACCGACCCGGCGCCCAGGAAGAGCAGGCACTTGAAGAAGGCGTGGGTGAACAGGTGGAACATCGCCACCGCGGGCAGCCCCACGCCAAGCGCGACGAACATGAACCCCAACTGGCTGATGGTGGAGTAGGCCAGCACGCGCTTGATGTCGTTGGCGACCAACGCCATGCTCGCCGCCATCAGCGCCGTAATGCCTCCGATGAGCGCCACAGTGTTCAGCGCCGCCGCGCCCCCCGCCTCGAACAGGGGGAAGGTCCGGGCCACCAGGAACACGCCCGCCGCCACCATCGTCGCTGCGTGAATCAACGACGACACGGGCGTCGGCCCCTCCATCGCGTCGGGCAGCCACGTGTGCAGCGGGAACTGCGCCGACTTGCCCACCGCGCCCGCGAATAGCCCGAGCGCCAGCCACGCCGCGACGCCTCCGGCCAGCGACGGCGCGAAGGCCATCAGGTCGGGTATCTCGAACGGGTTCAGCCCTTGCGCGGCGAATGCCGGCGCCTGCGCGAACAGGTAGAGCAGCGCCAGCAGGAATCCGAAGTCGCCCACGCGCGTAACGATGAACGCCTTCTTCGCAGCGTCCGATGCCGAGGGGCGTTCGTGCCAGAAGCCGATGAGCAGGTAGGACGACAGCCCCACCAACTCCCAGAACACGAAGAGTTGGATCAGGTTGCGCGCCGTAACGAGGCCCAGCATCGACCCGGTGAACAGCGCCATATAGGCGAAGTAGCGCGAGTAGGAGGCGTCTCCCTTGAGGTAGCCCTGCGAGTAGACCTGCACCAGCAGGCTCACGCCAGTAACCACGACCAACATGATGCCCGTCAGCGGGTCGAGCAGGAAGCCGACAGTCATCTCGAAGCCGCGCCCGGCGCCGGGGTCGCCAACGACGAACCACGAGTGGGAGGCGAAGCCGACGGCCTCCTCGTGCCCCAGGGTGGAGCGCAGCGCCCAGATGCTCAGCGCGAACGCCGCGCCGATGGCGGCGATGGCCACGTAGCCGCTCAGCCGCGCGCTTGCCCCCGCAAGCGGGCGCACGACGAACGCAATCACGGCGAACGCCGCGATGGGCAGGAAGACGAG
>JAPPFU010000131.1 GCA_028875085.1 Chloroflexota bacterium | reverse complement strand
CCCCAGAGGTAGCCCTCGACGTAGAGCATCGAACTGCGGGCTATGCGCTGCTCGTCCACGTCGGCGGGGTCGAGCAGGCTTGCGGCGCCGAGGCTGGTCTGCATGGTGCGCTCGCCGTCCTGCGTAACCATGATGACGCACACGCCGGTAGGGGCGGAGGCTGCGCCGCCGTGGAAGTCAACGCCCACGCCGGTCATGCTCTCGCGGTAGAAGGCGCCGGAGTCGTCGTCGCCGACCTTGCCGAGGAAGGACGCGCTGCCGCCAAAGTGGACGACGCCGGTCATAGTGTTGGCGGCTGAGCCTCCCGCCGCGTAGACCTTATGCCGATCGCCGAGGATGTCCAGCAGGCGGCGCTGCTCGTCGTCGGACACGAGGGTCATCAAGCCGGGGCGAATGCCGTGCGCCGCAAGGAGCGCGTCCTCGACCAGCACCTCGGTGTCGGTGTTGGCGTGACCGATGCCGTAAACGTCGTAGCGCTGCGCCATAGCCGCGCTAGGTTACGCCATCGGCGGCGCGGCGCACAGGCGACCACAGAGCGCGTTCGCGCGCCCTGCCTCGAGGCGAATCGGCGTTTGACACTCGCGGTTGGCGCGGATATGCTCATCTCTGTTGTTCCTGCGCGCCCGGCGGCTCGCGAACCACTACCTTATGTACGGCGAACGCCGACCTGAATTCGACCCTGACGAGGTGATGCGCCAGTTGCGCGGATCCTTAGGCCGCTTTGGCGGTTCGGTGCCGCGCGGCTTCAGCGCCGTGCTCCTGGCGTTCGGCGGTCTGCTTGCCCTCGCCCTCCTATGGGGCGCCACCGGCTTCTACACCGTCAGCCCGGAGGAACAGGCGGCGGTGCGCCTGTTCGGCCAATTCCGAGGGACGGAGGGGCCCGGCCTCCACTGGTACCCACCTGCGCCCATCGGCACGCGCAACGTGGAGGCCATCCTCGAGACCAAGACCATGGAGTTGGGCTTCCGCTCCGAACCCGCCCGCGACGTGTCGGTCGAGGCGCTCATGATCACGGGCGACCTCAACATCATCGACATCCAGATGGTCGTGCAGTACCGCATCGTTGACCTGGGCAAATTCCTGTTCCAGGTGGGCGACCCCGGGGACCCCGACCGCGACCCGCGCGAGGGGCGCCCCGACGGGCGCACCCTCAAGGACGCCACGGAGGCCGCCCTGCGCCAAGTGGTGGGGCAGCGCTCCATCGACGACGCGCTCACCGCAGGCAGGGAGGCCGTGCAGGAGGACACTAAGGTGCTCCTCCAGCAGTTGATGGACGACTACCAGTCGGGCATTGAGATTCTCCAGGTGGTTCTTCAGACCGTCAGACCGCCCGACCAGGTGCGCGACGCGTTCGACGACGTGGTGCGCGCCCGCGTGGACAAGGAGGGCCGCATCAACCAGGCCCTCGCCTTCGAGCAGGACCGTATCCCGCGCGCCCAAGGCGACGCGCAGCAGGTCGTGCAAGCGGCGCAGGCGTTCAAAGAGGCGCGGATCGCAAGGGCGCGCGGCGAGGCCCAGCAGTTCATCGACATCTTGGAGGAATACGAGAGCTCCAAGAACGTGACGCGCCAACGCCTGTTCCTCGAGGCGATGGAAGAAGTGCTGCCGGGCGTAACCCTCTACGTGCTCGACCCTGAGGCGGGGAGCGGCGTGCTGCCCTTCCTGCCGCTGGCGCCGGGCGCGGGCAACCTGGGGACGGGAGCCAACTGATGCGCATCCTCGCCCCCATCGTCGCCCTCATCATCGCCGTCGTCATCGTCGGCCCGCAGACCTTTTACACCGTCGACGAGACGCAGTTCGTCGTCATCACCCGCTTCGGCGAGGTGCAGCGCGTCATCCAAGCGCCGGGCCTCAACGTCAAGGCGCCCTTCATCGACCAGGTGAATGTGCTCGACAGCCGCATCCTGCGCGTCGACGTCCCGCCCTCCAGCATGCCCGACGTCGAGAACCAATTCCTCGACATCGACGCCTACGCGCGCTACCGCATCATCGATCCGCGCTCCTTCCGCGAGGTGCTGCTGAACGAGATCAACGCCGCATCGCGCATCAGCAACATCGTCATCGCCGAACTGCGCGCCGAGATTGGTCAGCGCAACCGCACGGAGATCATCGGCGGACGCCTGGGAGCGTCCGCCGCAGGCACCATCTCCGTCGTCGAACCCATCCTCGACGCCAATGGCACGGCGGCGCGGGAGGCCATCACGCGCAGGGTGCGCGACAGGTCGGACGCGCTCGTGCAAGGCCAAGCGTTCGGCGTGCAGATACTCGATGTCCGCATCAAGCGCGCAGACTTCCCCGCTGCGACGGAAGAGAGCGTATTCGCCCGCATGCGCACCGAGCGCGAAGTCCAGGCCCAGCGCCTCCGCGCCGAGGGTGAAGAGGAATTCCTGACCATCACCGCCGACGTGAGCCGCCGCGTCGAGGTCATCGCAGCAGAGGCGGAAGAGGCCTCCAATCGTCTGCGCGGTGAGGGCGAGGGAGAGGCGATTGGCATCCTTGCGGAGGCGTTGGAGCGCGACCCCGAGCTCTTCTCCTTCCTGCGCTCCCTCGAGGCCTACAAGCAGTTCCTCCAAGAGAACACGACGCTGGTGCTGAACGCCAATAGCGACCTCTTCCGCTTCCTCCAAAATCCTTCGGGCAACACGTCTCTCTCCGCGCCCGAAGACGCCCCTCTCGAACCTTAGCCTCGAACGCCTGCTCAGCCTCTCCGTTCGCCCTGAGGGAACTCGAAGGGCGCCTCTGCGGAATCCGGAATGCTGCGGCGACTCGCCGCGCCCTTGCCCGCGCCCCCGCTCCCCGCTAGCATCGGCGGTGCACATTGGAGGTTCCTATGCCTAACAACCCGACACAGAAGCAACCCGTCTTCGGCTCGCGTGCGGTGGTGGCCGCCAACCAGCCCATCGCCTCCGCCGCGGGCATCGCCATGCTGGCTGCGGGTGGCAACGTCGCCGACGCCGCCGTTGCCACAGCCTTCACCTGCGGCGTCGTAGAGCCGCAGATGGTCGGCCCGATGGGTGGCGGGTACATCGTCTTCCGCGACGCCGAAGGCGACGTGCTGGTCATCGACAACTACGCCGAGGCCGCCTCCGCCGCCACCGACAACCTCTACGAACCGGACGAGGCTGCGGGGTTCGGGATGGTGAAGGGGGACAAGAACCAGACCGGGCACTTGGCGACGGGCGTGCCCGGCAACGCCAAAGGCTGGCTGCGACTCCACGAACTCAAGGGGCGGCTGCCGCTCGCTCAGGTGCTGCAACCGGCCATCGACGCCGCCGAGCACGGCTTCGAGATCTCCCCCTACCTTCAATACTCCTTCCGCAACACCGAGCGCCAACTGGCGATGTTCCCCGAATCGGCCAAGGTGTTCCTCGTGGACGGCAAAGCGCCCCCGGTCGGCCACCGCCTCGTGCAGCCAGAACTGGCCGAATCGATGCGCGCTTTCGCCAAACACGGCTCTGACGTCTTCTACCACGGGCCGTTGGGCGAGGCGTTCGCCGCCGAGATTGAGCGCGGCGGCGGCATCGTAACGATGGACGATATCGAGGCGTACGAAGTGCGCTACCCCGAGCCGATACAGGGAACCTACAGGGGCTACGCCCTCACCGGCACGCCCCTCACCTCCGGCGGCGGCCTGCTCAACCAACTGGGACTCAACATCCTCGAGAACTTCGACGTAGCCTCGCTCGGCTTCGGCACGGCCAAGTACTGGCACTTGCTCATCGAGGTGCTGAAGATTATGTTCGCCGACAGAGCCAAGTTCCTGGGCGACCCCAAGTTCATCGACGTTCCACAGGATGCGCTGCTGGACAAGGACTACGCTCGCAAGCGCGCATCCGAGATACACATGGACGCCGTGGGCAGCCCACAAGCCGGCGATCCCGTGTCCGTCGCGTCCGGCCACACGACGCACCTAACCGTCATGGCAGCGGACGGCTCAACGGTTACGCAGACGACCACGCTGAACAACTCGTTCGGCGGGCGCGTCGTCGTTCCCGGCACGGGGCTGCTCATCAACAACAACATGGCGCTGTTCGACCCGCGCCCCGGCCGCCCCAACTCCGTCGGCCCGCGCAAGCGGATGCTCACCGCCACGGCGGCGACCATCGTGGAGCAGGACGGCAAGCCCTTCTTCGCCATCGGCACGCCGGGCGGCATCCGCATCTTCCCAACGGTGCTCCAGGGCATCATCAACGTCATCGACCACGGGATGAACATCCAAGAGGCGGTGGAGGCGCCGCGCATCTGGGCGAGCGGGAATATCGTGGAGTTCGAGTCAGGCTGCGACCCGGCCGTTGTGGCGGAGTTGGAGCGCATGGGGCACAACATGACGAACGCCCCCGTCATCGCCAACTGCATGAACGGGGTGATGGTCGATCCCGCCTCCGGCCTGCTGATGGGCGGCGCGTGCTGGCGCGGCGACGGCCAGCCCATCGGCCTCTCCGGCGGCTACGCCACGCACCGCGACGATTGGTTCGGCTAGCCGTCGAGCAGGGCAGGGTAGAGCACGGCGCTCCCAAGCGTCCGGCATTCGCACGCCAGGCGCGCAGAGGCGCCGCGCGCCGCCTTGTTACACTGTGAGCGATGGACCCCGCCCTTATCCGCAACTTCTGCATCATCGCGCACGTCGACCACGGCAAGTCCACCCTCGCCGACCGCATGCTCGAACTCACCGGCGCCCTCTCCTCGCGCCAGATGCGCGAGCAGGTGCTCGATTCGATGGACCTCGAGCGCGAGCGCGGCATCACCATCAAGGCGCAAGCCGTGCGCATGGAACTCCAGCACGACGGGTGTCGCTACGAGCTCAACCTCATCGACACGCCAGGCCACGTGGACTTCTCCTACGAGGTGTCGCGCTCGCTTGCCGCGTGCGAAGGGGCGCTGCTGGTGGTGGACGCGACCCAGGGCATCCAGGCGCAGACGCTCGCCAACGTCTATCTGGCGCTCGAGCACGACCTCGCAATCATTCCCGTGCTCAACAAGATCGACCTGCCCGCCGCCGACGTTCCACGCAGCCTCGACGAACTGCGCCAGGCCTTCGGCTTCGACCCGGACGAGGTGCTCCGTGTTTCGGCTAAGCAGGGCGACGGCGTCCCCGACTTGCTGGCCGCCGTCGTCGAGCGCGTCCCGCCGCCCGCCGCTCATCCGGAGCGCCCCCTGCGCGCCCTGATCTTCGACTCCAAGTACGACTCCTACAAAGGCGTGGTGGCCTACGTGCGTGTAGTGGACGGAGAGGTGCGGGGCGCAGACCGCGTGCGGATGATGCAGAAGGGCGCGCCGGCCGACGTGCTGGAGGTGGGCGTATTCAAGCCCGCTATGGCCAAAGTCGCCGCGCTCACCGCGGGCGAGGTGGGCTATGTCGCCACCGGCCTTAAGAGCGTTGGCGAGGCGCGCGTCGGCGACACCATCACCCTGGCGCGGGCGGGCGCCTCGGAGCCGCTGCCGGGCTACGGCGCGCGCAAGCCGATGGTGTTCGCTGGTCTCTACCCCAGTGAGGGCAGCGAGTTCCACGAACTCCGCGAGGCGCTCGAACGCCTCCAACTCAACGACGCCGCCCTCGCCTTCGAGCCGGAGAACTCGCCCGCGCTCGGCCCAGGCTTCCGCTGCGGCTTCCTGGGGCTGCTGCATATGGAGATCGTGCAGGAGCGGTTGGAGCGCGAGTACGCGCTCGACCTGGTCGCCACTGCGCCGAGCGTCGCCTACAAGGTCGTACTCCACGACGGCTCGGAGATCGAGGTGTCGCGCCCCACCAATATGCCCGCGGGCGGCGGACGCGAGCAGGTGCTGGAGCCGTGGCTTAACGTCAGCATCGTCACCCCGTCGCGTTTCGTCGGCGGGATGATGGAGCTGGTCAACGCGCGACGCGGCCTCTTCAGGCGCACCGAGTACCTCGACTCCGTCGCAGTAGCGGCCAGCGACACTGGGATGCCGTCGGGCGACCCGCGCGTGCTCATCGAGGCGCAGATGCCGCTGGCCGAAGTGCTGGTCGACTTCTACGACCACGTGAAGACGCGCAGCCGGGGCTACGCCTCCCTTGACTACGCCTTCGACGGCTACCGCCAGGCCGACCTGGTGCGCCTCGACGTGCTGGTCAACGAGACGTCGGTGGACGCGCTGTCGCTCATCACGCACCGCGAGGCGGCGCAGCGGCAGGGACGGGAACTGGTGGTGAAGCTGCGCTCGCTCATCCCACGCCAGATGTTCGACGTGCCCATCCAGGCGGCCATCGGCTCTCGCGTCATCGCCCGCGAGACGGTCAAGGCGCAGCGCAAGAACGTCCTCGCCAAATGCTACGGCGGCGACGTTACCCGCAAGCGCAAACTCCTCGAGAAGCAGGCGGAGGGCAAGAAGCGGATGAAGCGCGTCGGCAACGTCGACGTGCCGCAAGAGGCGTTCCTGGCCGTGCTCCTGATGGAGCGCTAGCGCTCGCCGTCAGGGCGCGTCTCGTTTCACGCTCATTTCGCGGATTTACGGCTAAACCATGCCCTAATGGCCATTTCATTTCCGATTCGTTTCGCTAGCGTTTCACGATCATCGTTCCCGGCCACGCCCCAGCAGGCGCGCTAGGTCAGGCAGAGCAGGCGCCGCTGCCGAGGCGCTGGCGGGCAGCTCCTCGATCCGCTTCATCAGCTCCGTCTCCGAGAAGTGCTGGGGCCAGTCCAGGTTGACGGCGAGATAGGTGGTTCCCTGTTCTACACGGAGGGTTATTGCTGAGAGGTCTCGGAGATACAAAATGTCGCGCACCAGGGCGCGAATGGGGTGCTTGAGGTCTGCGTAGTGGGCGGCGACCCTACTGCGCAGCGCGCTGGCGTTCAATTCCCCTTCGTCCAGTAGGGCATTAAGAACATGGAGCTGGCGCTCTGCTAGTACGCGGCGGCGCGGGCTGCTCAGCTTACCGAAGAGTGATTGGGCGAACTCGCGGAAGAGCGTTCGCTTGGTTTGCTCCGCAACCTGGTCGACGACGGAGTTGCACCGGTCGGCCAGGGCGCGCAAGGCGAAAAGGAGAAAGGGCGTGAGGTCGTGGTCGCGCTCACGCGATTCGTACAGCGCGGTGAGGTACTCGCGCTGGTGCTCGTAGTAGTAGTTCGAGAGGCTAACCATCACTTGGTCGTTGACGCCCGCCGCGCGCAGCATGAACGCCTCCACCGCGCGGGCGGTCCGCCCATTGCCATCGTCGAACGGGTGCATCGCCCCCAGGTGGTAGTGGACGGCCATCGACTGAACGATGCGGTCGTGCGCTTTGAATTCCTTTGCGACGGCGTGGAGCAGACCGTCGAATACGGCCTGGCACTCTTCGCCGCCCTCGGCCCCGCGGCAGACGGGCGCGCCGAAGGTGACGTTCGCCCCGTCGCGGCGGAGCGCCCCTGGCTCGCAGTGGTCGTCGTCGCACCCGGTTACGATGAGGCGGTGGATGCCCAGCAGCACGCCAGCGGAGATTGGCTCGTCGGGCGGCCGCGAGCGCAGCCACTCATAGGCGGCGTTCGCGGCGCGCAGTTGGCGTTGGGAGTGGGTGAGCGTTCCCGCGTCGGCGGTGGGGGCGAGCGCTTGACGCTCCTCGTCGGGCGTGAAGTCGGCGCCCTCGATGCGCGTAGTGCCGACAGCCTCGAGGCGCAACTGCTCCTTGCGCACCTGCTCGATCCATGCGGGCAGGTAGGGCAAGCGGTTCAGCACTCCGGCGGCAGTGCGCGCCTCAACGAGGGCGCCCGCGACCGCAAGGCGGTCATAGCGTATCCACTGTTTGGGGATGCGGTAAAGATTGGCGCTTGTGGTGGTCATGTCGAGTTCCGTTTCACGTTCATTTCACAGATTTACGGCTAAACCGTACCATAAAATGCTACTTCATTTCCATTTCGTTTCGTGTCCGTTTCCGCTGCGTATGCGCCTACGCCTCCTCCCGCGCCGCCAGGGCGGCTAACCACGCGCGCACCTCGGCGCGGAGGTCGGCGCGCTCCAGGGCGGCCTCCACGCTCGCCTTGAGCAGGCCGAGCGGCGTCCCGCAATCGTAGCGCCGTCCTTGGTAGCGGTAGGCGAACACCGGCTCTTGCCGCGCCACGTCGGCGATAGCGTCGGTCAACTGAATCTCGCCGCCCGCGCCGGGCTTGACGCGCTCGAGCGCGTCGAAGACGGCGGGCGTGAGCACGTATGGGCCGGTGATGGCGAGATCGGACGGCGCATCTTCCACGCGCGGCTTCTCCACCACGCGCGTGAGGCGCGTCTCCCGCTCCGACACCGGCTCTCCCGCAACGACGCCGAAGCGCGAGACCTGCTCGCGCGGAATCTCCACCAC
>JAPPFU010000262.1:581-8377 GCA_028875085.1 Chloroflexota bacterium | reverse complement strand
CTGCGGCGGCCAGGGCTATGAAGACTTCGGCGCCGCCGGCGTCCACGCTGCGGAGGGCTTCGACGGAGGTGCCGTCGGCGGTGACCATGTGCAGGCGCGGGCGCTCCCTCATACGGCGGAAGTGCTCTTGATTGGTGTCGAGGATGGTGACGTCGTCGCCTTGCTCCAGCAGCGCTTCGGCCACCATGGCGCCGACGCGCCCGCAGCCGACGATGATGACTCTGCGGGCGCCGCTCGTCATGCGCTCCGTCCGTTGGTGCTGGCGCCCTCGCGGTTGACGATGACCCGCGTGGGGCTGTGGCGGAGGATGTAGAGGGCGGTCTCGCCGAAGATGGGCGCGCCGTAGCGCTGCTCGCGCGGCGTGCCGATGACGATGAGGTCGGCGCTGCGCTCCAGCGCCTCGCTCACGATGGCGGGGCCGAAGTCGCGCGCTTGGAGAATCGCCCCCTCCGTTCGGCGCTTGTGCTTGCGCCCGATGCTCTCCATCTTGGTGAGCACCTCTTCACCGTGAACCGAGGCTGCGGGAAGGTCGGCGTCCAGGGGCAGGGAGCGGTCTACGTGGAGGACGTAGAGGATGATGACGGCGGCCTTGCGGTCGTTGTCCAGGAGACTGCAAGCGACCTTCACCGCCTCTTCGTCGGCCGAGGTTCCGCTAACGGGGACGAGTATCTTGCGGATGGAGTTCTGCAAGGCGTTAGGCGTTGGGCTCCAGTTGGAGTTGTTCGAGGGACGCCCCATGTCCGGCGACGATGAGCACGTCGTCCTCGCGGATGGCCTCGTCCTTGGAGGGCGAGAGTATCGGCTCGCGGCCTCGGCTGATGGCGACGACCGCCGTGCCGTGCCGGTTGCGTGCGGTGGTGAAGCCGCTCTGCTCCAGGGTCTTGCCCACCATGCCTGACGTGGCGTTGATCTTGCTGAAGCCGAAGCCGCCGGAGATCTCCATATACTCCAAGGTGGCGGTCTGGAAGAGGCTCTGCGCCGTGCGGCTGGCGGCTTCCTGCTCGGGGTAGACGACGCGGTCGGCGCCGACGGCGCGGAGCGTGCGCCCGTGCACCTCGCTGATGGCGCGCGCGGCGACCTCGGAGACACCGAACTGCTGCTTGAGCAGCACTGTGGTCATGATGCTCGATTGGATGTCGCCCATGGCGACGACGGCGGTGTCGAAGTTCCTGATGCCCACCTCTTCGAGAAACTCTGCGGAGGTGGAGTCGCCCGCCACGGCGTAGGTGACCTGGCCCATCATCTGCTGCGCCAGGATGGGGTCGCGGTCGACGATGAGCACGTCGTGGCCGATGCGGTAGAGCTCGCGCGCCACGGTATAGCCGAAGCGCCCCATGCCGATGACTGCCACTTGATGCGCCATCCGAACCTCCGCTCTAGGCTATCCGATTCTGACACGCTCTTGCGAGAAGCGGTAGACGGCTCGGCGCTCTCTAAAGGCCAAACCTAAGCCCAGCGTGAGCGGCCCGAGCCTGCCGACGTACATCGCCGCCGTCAGGATGTAGTGGCCCGGGTCGCTCAGTTCGCCCGTAATGCCGCGCGAGAGGCCCACAGTGCCCAGCGCGGATACCGTCTCGAACAGCAGGTCGGCGAAGGAGAACTTGCCTGCCGCGATGTTCGTGTTCTCCGTAGCGGCTAGCAAGACGATGATCGCTATGAAGACCGCCACCACCAGCGCGACGAGGGCGATAGCACGCGCTATCTGCGCGTAGGGCAGTTCGCGGCGGAATACCTCAGGATGGGGCCGCCCCTTCAACGAGGCGAAGGCGGCCACGAGCAGCACCATCAGCGTGTTGATCTTGATGCCGCCCGCCGTCGAGCCCGATACGCCGCCCACTGCCATCAGCAGCAGGAACAGGTAGTCGGTGGCGGCGCGCGTCGAGCCGAAGTCGATGGTGCTGAACCCCGCCGTCCGCGACACGGTGGCCTGGAACAGCGCGTTGCCGAGCCTGTCGCCAAGCCCCATTTCGCCCAGCGTGGCGGGGTTGCGGAACTCGAAGGCGAACATCGCCGCTGCTCCCAGCGCCCACAGCCCCAGCAGGCCGACCAGCACCAGTTGCGTGTCCAGGCTCAGGCGCGTCAACCGGCGGTTCCGCGCAATGTCCGCCAGTACCGGCAGGCTCACCGAGCCGAGCAGGATGAGCACGCCCACGGAGCCGATGACGATGGGGGCGCCGCTGAACATGCTCAGGCTGTCCGATCCCTTCACGATGTTGAATCCGGCGTTGTTGAAGCCGGAGATCGCCAGGAAGAGCGAGTGCCACAGTGCTTGGCCGATGTCGAAATCCCTGATGAAGTGCGTCATCAGTGCAACGAACCCCACTGCCTGCGCCGCCACCGCGAAGATGACGACGTTGCGTCCGAAGCGCGTAACGCTTCCCAGCGACTGCTGGCCGAGCGACTCGCTGAGCGTCAGCCGGTCGTTCAGCGTGATACGCCGCCCGATCGCCGCCAGGATCACGACGCCTGCGGTCATGATGCCCAGCCCGCCCATGAACATCAGCGCCGCGATGACCGCCTGGCCGAAGCCGCTCCAATAGGTGGCGCTCTCCACCATCACCAGACCCGTAACGCACATAGCCGACGTGGCCGTGAACAGCGCAACCAGCAGTGGCGCGCCGCCCTCTTGCGTACTGGCGAAGGGCAGCGAGAGCAGCAGCGTGCCGCCCGCGATGGCCGCCGCGAATCCGAGCGTCAGCACCAGCATCGACGACGCGGCTGCCGACACGATGAAGCGGCGGCGGCGCGACGCGCGCACGCGCACCGGCTCCGTCTCGCGCTGGCGAGGGCGGCGCACCACCCGGTCGCCGATGCGTCCACCGTTACGCACGCGAGCGCCTCGCGGACGCATGCGCCGCATAAGGGCTGCCGGCCCGTCCGGGTCGCGGGAGCGCGGGCGGGCTGCTGCGTTGTGGAGCGCTGGCCCTCACCGGGACCGTCTTCATCCTCCTATGGGCGGCGTACGCTCGCCACGCTACGCCCGCGCCGTGGCCGCGTCAACGGGACTACTCCACGCTCTCTTCCTGTGTCAACGCGTCCCACCCGCTAGAATCGGCCTGAAAGCCGCCGCCGCACCGGAGGAGACGATGGCCGATTTCGCGAGCGCCGCCCCGCGCGTCCCGCTGAGCTCGGAGCAGCAGGGCTGGCTCGAGGCGGCGCGGGCGCAACTCGACGCGGAGCGCATCGCCGCGCTCGTTACCGACCTGGTGAACATCCCCAGCCCTACGGGGAGCGAGGGCGCGGCGGCGTGGTGCGCGGTTGAGCGGATGCGCGCCGCGGGCCTCGACGCGCGCTACGAGGAGATGACGCCGCAGCGGGGCAACGCTATCGGACGGCTCGACGGCGCAGGAGGCGGCGCGAGCCTGCTGCTCTACGGCCACTTCGACCACTACATATCGGGCGCGCCGGACGATCCCCTCGTTGTGGGCGGACTCGACCATCCGTCGTTCCATTCGGCTGCTTCGCGCGAGGGGAACGTCATCTCAGGCGCGGGGTCCGGCAATCCCAAGGGTGGATGCGCGGCTGCGATCCACGCGGCGGAGGCCGTCGCCAAGGCGGGCGTTCCGCTGCGGGGCGACCTGCTGCTCGGACTGGTGAGCGGGGGCATCCACAAGGTGGAGTTGCAAGGAGCCGGCCGTCCCTATGCCGGGGTGGCCTACCAAGGCATGGGCGCGGGATGCGAGCACATGCTGCGCAACGGCCTGCGTGCCGACTTCTGCATCAGCACCAAGCCCGGCTACCAGGTGCTGTGGGAGGAGCCGGGCGTCGCCTGGATCAGGCTCACGCTTACGGGAGTCGTCGGCTACGCGGCGCGCAGGGGCGCGTTCAAGCGCCCCATCGAGGACGCAGCCGCCGTGATTCCCGAACTGGTGGATTGGTTCGAGGCGTACGCCGACGCGCACAGCGCAGGGCAGGCCTCTACGCCGGGGCATATCGGTGCTATCGAGGCGGGTTGGCCTTACAAGCCCGACTTCTCTCCCTCCGTTTGCAACCTCTACATTGACCTGCGCGTGAGCCCCAACGACACGGTGGATGCGGCGCTCGCCGAGTTCGGCGCGTTCGTCGAGTCGCTGCGCGCGCGCCATCCGCAGATCGAGGCGGCGTGGGACGCCTTCGCCTCTATGCCGGGCACGGCCACGTCGGAGGACAACTGGATCGTGCAATCGGCGGTGCGGGCGTGGGAGGCGGTGGAGGGGCGAAGGCACGAGTGGCGCCCCGCGTCGGGGATGACGGACGCGGCGGTGCTGCGCTCGTGGGGGATTCCCACCGCGCGGCTTGGGGGACAGAACAGCGCGCCGCGCGACCCGTCGCTGGGCTTCCTCGCGGGTGAGGGGGCGGACCTGGACAACTTGCTGCGGGTGGCGAGGTGCTACGTCTACGCCATCATCGACACGTGCGCGCGCTCCCGCGCGGAGGTGGGCCTCGCCTGAGCGCTCCGCCTCAGTCGGCCTTTGGTCCTGCGGCGAACGCCTCGCGCTGACGGTCGAAGGCGTGGGGATCGGCGCGGAGCGCCTCGGCGGCCTGCTCCGCCACGCGGCGGAAGACCTCCAACGGCTGCGCGCCCGTGAAGCCCGCATCGCCGAAGACGAAGGCGGGCACGGCGGAGAAGCCGACTTGGTGGGCTTGCTCGTAGTCGCGCAGCACTTCCTCGGCGTAGGCCGACGCCTCCAACGCGGCCTCGACTGGCTCCCACGCCAACCCCGCCGCCTCCGCTACGCGGCGCACCGTAGGCAGCGCGCCGATGTCCTCGCCCTCCTCCCAGTAGGCGCGGTAGAAGCCATCGACCACCGCATCTAACGCGCCGTGGCGCTCGGCGTGCTTGGCGGTTTGGAGCGCGCGCATGGAGTTGGACGTGCGTTCGGGGCGGCGCATCTTGTCGAGGCCCGCGCTGAGCGCCACCTCTTTGAGGTGGGGCGACAGTTCGCCCGGGCGGCCGGGGCGCAGCGGGCGCGGCGCGCCCTCCTGGGGCGTGTCGGGGCGTAGGAGGAACGCCTTGTGCGTAACCTCCAGCGGGTACTCCTCGTTCAGCGCCTTCAGCCTGGCCAGGCCGATGTAGCACCAGGGTCAGACGAAGTCGTACCACTTCACGACGGGGATAGCGGCTGCGTCCGGCATCGCGCGCTCCTTCCTGACCGGGCGTGTGCCCGGTGTATAGTCGCCGCATGGACGATGGCGCTTGCCCCCTGTGCGGGGGCGACCTTGACTACAACCAGACATTCTACCTGTGCGAGGAATGTTTCACCCCTTTCAGCCCGCAGGAGTTGGCGGAGGCGCGGGAGGCGAAGGCGCACAGCGAGGCGGACGCCGCCGCTGACGACGTGCTGGTGGAGCGCGCCGATTCGACGGCGGTGGTCGTGCTCAATCGCCCGGAGCAGCGCAACGCCATCACGCTGGCGATGTGGCGGCGCTTGGCGCGAGTCTTCCGCGAACTGGACGCGGACGGCGCCGTCCGCGCGGTCATCGTGCGGGGTGCGGGCGACAAGGCGTTCTCCGCCGGCGCGGACGTGACGGAGTTCGAGCGGACGCGCAGTACGCCGGAGAAGGCGCGCGCCTACGCGGAAGCGTTGGAGGACGCCTGCGGCGCGCTGGCGGGCATGGCCAAGCCGACTATCGCTATGGTCAAGGGACACTGCATCGGCGGCGGCTTCGAGTTGGCGATCAGCGCCGACCTGCGCGTAGCCGGCGAGTCGGCGTCCTTCGCGCTGCCCGCCGCGCGGATGGGGCTGGCCATCGGCCACGGGTTCGTCGCCCGTATCGTGGGGCTTGCAGGCCAGGGGCGCGCCGCCCATCTGCTGCTCACCGCCCGCGCCGTCGGCGGCGCCGAAGCCGCCGCGTGGGGCCTGGCCGAAGTTGTTACGCCCGACGACGAGGCACAAGGCTACGCGGAGGCGCTAGCGGCGGACGCGGCGCGCCTCTCCCCCAACTCTCACCGCATCCACAAGCAGGTGCTGGGCGACCTGCTGCGCTACGGGGCGCCGGAGGCCGTGCCCCGCGCCAACCGCGCCCTGCCGCGCGAGGCGGCCAACTCGGACGATTTCCGCGAAGGCGTGCGCGCCTTCATGGAGCGCCGCCCGCCCCGGTTCGGGGACTGATCGACGCGCGCAGGCGTTTGACCGCCGGGAGCGGCGCGCCTAGAATGCCGCTCCAACCAGCGCCTCCGGCGTGTGAGGGGCGAGGCGCGGAGAGAGGGCCGATATGTTGACGATGGAGATCGACAGCATCCGCGTGAGCCTCATGAATTACCAGCGCGTGGTGATACTGAAGGAGAAGGACGCGGAGCGCTACCTTCCCATCTGGATCGGCTCGCCGGAGGCCGACGCTATCGCCGTCAAGCTCCAGGACGTCAGCGTCCCTCGCCCCCTCACCCACGACCTGCTCGGCGCTGTCATCACCAGCCTGGGCGGTCAGGTCGCCCACGTCGTCGTCTCCGACCTGATGAACGACACCTTCTTCGCGAAGCTGGTCATCGCCCGCGACGAGGGCAACGTCGAGGTCGACTGCCGCCCGAGCGACGCCATCGCCGTCGCCGTCCGTTCCCACGTCCCCATCTACGTCGAGGACGGCGTGCTCGACAAAGCGGGCATTCTGATGGACAAGGAGAGCGACGAGGGCATCGGCAACGAGATAGCCCAAGGCCGCGGCAGGCAGGGAACACGCGCCATAACCGAGGAGGAGATGCGCTCCATGTCCGCCTTCTCCGACTTCATTCAAGACCTGCCCGGCCTTGAGGACATCGACCAGGGCGGCTCCAAGACCTAGCCCGCTCTCCCTCCTCATTCGGCCTGAGGGAACTCGAAGGCCGCTCGCGCCCGCGCGCGCTCGCCTCAACGCAGCCGATGCGGAAGTGTGCGTTGCGCTTAGGCGTCGCGCCAGGTGGCTTGGGGGCGCCAGCCGAGGACGCGCTTGGCCTTCTCGTTGCTGATGGGAGAAGCGCAGCTGGGGAGCGAGCGCGTGCGCTCCGCGTCGGGGTACCAGCGCGCGAGCAGGTCTTCCGTCGGCTCGTCCAGCACCGTGTCGTCCGCGTTGATGAAGAACGCCTCGTGCCCTGGCCAGTCGGCCTCCAGGGCGAGCAGGCAGGAGTCGGCGGCCTCGCCCACGTCCGTCCACGACCAGAAGTTGCGCGCCTGGCGCTCGCCATCGATGCGCTTGGCCGGGTCGGCGTTCCAGGCGGCTTGGCGCTCGCGCGTCCACAGGCCGTGAAAGCGCATGCTGGCAATCTGCACAGGACGGCGGCGCACGAACGCCTCGGCCATCTCCTCGCCGAGCCACTTGGATTGGGCGTAGCCGTCGGCGGCTTTGGTGGGGAGGCGCTCGTCGATGGGGAAGTACTCGCGCGGCACGACAGGCGCGAAGGACGCGCCGACGGCGTTGATGGAGGACGCCATGACGATCTTCGGCACGCCGTGAACCTCCGCCGCCTGGAGCACGTTCCAATTGGTCGTCATATTGATGCGGAAGACCTCGTGCTCGGGCCGCTGGACAGGGTTGGGAATGGCTGCCATGTGGACGACCGCCTTGGCGCCCGTCATTGCGGCGAGCACCTGGCCGTAGTCGGTCACGTCGACGATGACGTGCGTCAGGGCTTGGCCGGCCTCCCCTATGGCGGGCAGGCCTTCCGCGGGCGGGCGCACGTCGGCGCAGACCACCGTGTGCCCCGCGTCGAGCAGGCGTTGGACGATGTAGGCGCCGACGTGGCCGACGCCGCCGGTAACGAACACTCTCATCGCGTCTCCTCCGTATCGTTGCGCAGCGCCCGTAGCCATCGCGTGGCCGAGGCGGGGAAGTTCGCCTCGCGC
>JAPPFU010000262.1:0-571 GCA_028875085.1 Chloroflexota bacterium | reverse complement strand
GGGGCGGGGGGGGTTATGCCCCCCCCGCCCCACGCCAGCGCCTTCGTCCACTCCACCCGGAACGCGGCGCCGGGCGTGTGCTCAGGCCTCACGCCGTACTTGGCCTCGTAGGCGTCCAGTGCCGCACGCGTCGCGCGCTCCGGCTCGACGCGCCCCTCCAGGATCACCACGTCATCCCCGCTCTCCAGGTGAACGGCGGCGCGGGCGTCTTGAGCGAAGGAGCGCGCCTTGAGCGACGAGGGGTCGGTGAAGAACAGGAGCGCGCCCTCCAGCCACACGCCCCAGACGGGCGCAACGTGGGGGGTGCCGCCGGGGCGCGTGACCGTCAGCCAGTAGTTGCGCGCCGCCTGCAACTGCTGCTCAACCCACGCCCACGCGATCGGCTCGAACCCGTACTGCGGGTCGCCCACACCGTAGCCGGGCGGCATCTGCGGCCTGTCGGGCGCTGGGAGGCCACTCATAGACGGACGCTCCCCTCAGGCGGCGGTCTGCGCTCTCACGCGGGCGCCTCGCCCGCGGCGGGGGCGGCTTCCGTCTCGGCGGGCGTCATGCCGAAGGCCTGGGCGATGAG
>JAPPFU010000039.1 GCA_028875085.1 Chloroflexota bacterium | reverse complement strand
TGGTAGGCGACAATCTCCTTCTCCTTCTGCGAGATGACGCGGGTGCGGCGCTCGGGGCCCATGATGACGCGGACGACCGACTCGGCGAACTCGGGGAACTCGACTACCTTCTTACTGCGGCGCGCGGCGAGGATGGCCGCCTCGTTGACCAGGTTGGCCAGGTCGGCTCCGCTGAAGCCCGGCGTCGCCCGCGCCACCTCCTCCAGGTCGATGTCCGCGCCCAACGGCTTGCCTTCCGTGTGCACCTTAAGGATAGACACGCGCCCGTTGATGTCGGGAAGGTCGAGCACTACGCGGCGGTCGAAGCGGCCGGGGCGAAGGAGGGCGGGGTCGAGGATGTCGGGGCGGTTGGTGGCGGCGATGACGATGACGTTCGTGTTGGTGTCGAAGCCGTCCATCTCCACCAAGATCTGGTTGAGCGTCTGCTCCCGCTCGTCGTGCCCGCCGCCGAGGCCCGCCCCGCGATGGCGCCCCACTGCGTCAATCTCGTCAACGAAGACGATGGACGGCGCGTTGCGCTTGGCCTGGTCGAACAGGTCGCGCACGCGGGAGGCGCCGACGCCGACGAACATCTCGACGAACTCGGAGCCGCTGATGGAGAAGAAGGGGACGCCTGCCTCGCCCGCGACAGCGCGGCTGAGCAGCGTCTTGCCGGTGCCGGGCGGCCCGACCATCAGCACGCCCTTGGGGATGTGCGCCCCTAACGCGAGGAAGCGCTCCGGATATTTCAGGAACTCCACGATCTCCTGAAGCTCCGTCTTCGACTCCTCTACGCCCGCAACGTCGGTGAAGGTAACCGTGGGGCGGTTGCCGGTGAGCATGCGCGCCCTGCTGCGCCCGAAGCCCATGGCCTGGTTATTCGTGCCTTGGGCCTGGCGCATCATGAAGAGGAGGATGGCGCCGAAGAAGATGAGCGGCAGGAACTGGAGCAGGATGGCGAAGAGGTTGCCCAGGCCGGAGGAGCGCTTGACCTCGATCTGGATGCCGGACTCCACCGGGTCGATGCCGCCCGCCTCCAGCACCTCGAACACGCTTGAGCCAGGCTCCTTCGTGGCCGTCAACTGCTCGTTAGGGGAGAGGCGCGGGGTAACCACCAGTTTGTCGCCGTCCACGACAATGCGGCTCACGTCGCCGCGCTCGGCCATGTCCAGCACCTGCGTCAGCGTAACCTCGCGCGGATTGTCCCCGGAGGCGAACACGGTGAAGAAGATGGCGATCACCGCGATGAAGATCACCACGTAGACGAAGGTGTTGCTTAGCCACTTGCCGCCCATGCCTCTGCCTTGCGCCCGTGGCGGGCTCGATGCGCCGCCAACCTTCCGATTATCCCACGCGGGCGGCGAGAACGCAAAGGCGGGAGTGCGGGCGGGATGGGCGCGGTTCGTTGACGCTGTGCGGTGGGGCGCCTAGAATCGCCGCAGCATCCGCGCACCCTATGCGCTCAAGAGGTTCTGTGGCCGTAACACTGTCCGAAGCGCTGAGGCGGTACTCCGCATCGGCGAAGCAGCCCATCAACGAACGGGGGCATCAGGAGTTATCCCGGTTCGGCAGGGCGATCGGGTTGGAGCGCATCGTCGGGAGCATCACGCCGCCGCTGGTGGCGGACTACGCGGAGGGCGTCGTCTCCGCGGGCGGCGATGTCCACGGGCGCCTCACCCACCTGAAGCAGTTCCTCGTCTTCCTCCAAAAGCGCGGCCTCACGGGAGAGCAGAATGGCAAGCCCATCTCGCTATCGTCCCACGTCAAGATTCCGCGCTCCGCCGTCCGCGCCGCGGTCGTCGCGGTGGCGGCGGGCGACCCCGAGGCCATCGAGCTGACGGCGGACGGCCACGCCGCTATGACCGCCGAGTTGGCCGACCGCAAGAACCGCCGCGAGGAGGTGGCGCGCGCTATCCAGGCGGCGCGGGCCGACGGCGACGTTACGGAGAACTCCCCGCTGGACGCAGCGCGCGAGGTGCAAGGCGAGAATGAGGCGCGCATCCGCGAGTTGGAGGAGACGCTGCGCCGCGCGGTGATTGTCGGAGGTTCGCGGGACGGCAACCGCTCCAAGGTCGTCGGCGTCGGCAGCCGGATCAGCTTGCACGACGTGGAGTCGGGCAGGGAACTGGCGTACACCATCGTCGGCTCGGCGGAGGCCGACCCGCTCAGCGGCAAGCTGTCCATCGATTCGCCGGTGGGGCGCGCCGTTCAGGGGAAGACGCAAGGCGACGAAGTGGTCGTCCAGGCGCCTAAGGGCAAGCGCCGCTACCGCATCTCCGCTATCGAGGCCTAACCTGCGCCTGCTGCGCCGATCCCTGCGCATCCTCGCCTGCCTACCATGGTACCGGCTGATTGCGCGCCCCATCCTCTTCCGCCTCGACCCCGAGACAGCGCAGAAGGCCGCCGAGGCGACGCTGCGCGTCCGCCCGCTGTGGCATCTCCACCGCATCGCCACCGCGCCAAGCACCCCACCGCCGCAACCGGCGCTCGGGGGCGTGCGCGCGCCCAATCCGGTGGGCTTGGCGGCGGGGTTCGACAAGCGGTGCGTCTATCTAGACACGCTGCCCGACCTGGGGTTCGGCTATCTGGTGGCGGGCACCATTACGAGGGAGCCGAGGCCGGGGAATCCGCGCCCCCGCTTGGCGCGCCGTCCCGCCGAGGAGTCGCTGGTGAACGCGATGGGCTTCCCCAGCGACGGTGTGGAGACGTGCGCGAAGCGTCTGGAGCGCTGCGAGCGCCGCGTTCCCATCGTCGCCAGCGTGGCGGCCCTGGGCGACGAGGACACGCTGTTCTGCGTGCGGCGCCTGGACGCGCACGTGGACGGCTTCGAACTGAACGTCAGCTCGCCCAACACCGCCGGGGTGTGGGAGTACCAGGACGCGGAGGCGCTGCGGCGCCTGCTGACGCTGCTGCAAAGCCGCACGAAGCCGCTCTTCGTCAAGATACCGCCCTACCAGGACGAGGCGGGGCGAGAGAAGGCGCACGCCCTGCTGGGCGCCTGCCTGGAGGCGGGCGCGCAAGGCGTTACCGTCGCCAACGCGCTGCCGGTGCTGGAGCCGCGCGTAACGACCGGGACGGGCGGCCTGAGCGGGCGGGCGCTGCTGGAAAGCACGCTGGTTATGACGGCGGACGCGCGCCGCGAGGTGGGCGGCGACCTCGCGGTCAACGCCTGCGGAGGCATCGCCACGCCCGCCGACGCGCGGCGCGCCATCGACGCGGGCGCGGACAGCGTGCAGCTCTACACCGCCCTCGTCTACCGCGGCCCTGGCGTGGTCAACCAGATTGTCGCCGGACTCGCAAGAAGCCATCGCGCATGACCGCCGCCAAACGCATAGCGCGCGCCCAAGCCGAGATCGAGGCGCTCGTCCTCGATGCTGCGCCGATGCGCGAACTGCAAGAGGAATTGCGGCGCTATCCCTCGCGCCTGCTGCGTCAGTTGGCCGCCGAATTCCGACGGCGGCGTGGCCCCGTGCCCGACCACGCCCTCGAACTCGCGCCTTACGTAGGCGAGACGGCGCTGCGGGCGCTCGTCGCCTCCGGCTTGGTGGAGCAGGCGGACTCGCCGCACGCCCTCCGCGCCTATGTCCCGACGGTGCGGGCATTGGAGCTGGTCGAGCGCCTCGCCGACGAGGGCTAGGGCAGCGGGGCGGTCAGGCCCGCGCGCCCGGTCAGTTCGACGAATCCTCGTCCTACGCGGCGGCCATCGGGGGCGACGGCGTCGACGCCGGCCTCCCAGTAGATGACGCCGAGGGCGCGGCTGCGGAACTCGGCGCCCTGGACAAGCGGACGCAGCGTAACGTCGATGCCCTCGCCCGGCACGGACACGCGCCACTCCGTCTCGTACGCCGCGCCTGTGTCGGGACTCGTCCATACGGCGCCGGGCAGCGGCTCGAAGCGGAATTCGTCGGCGCGCAGATAGGCTGCGGGGGAGCCGGGACTGCGGAGCGTGCCATAGATGGCGACGGGGCGTCCGTCGGCGTGGAAGAGGCGCGAGAGCATCAGGTCGCGCCCGTCGTCCAACTGTAAGCCCAACCAATCCCAGCGGACGGCCACGGGCTGGAAGTCGCCCCACTGCTTGTCGAACCACGCCTCGCCGGTAACGGCCTGCTCGCCCGACGGAGTAGCGAGGGCGCCCGCGACGTTCAAGCGGGTGCGCGTATAGTAGTAGCTGACTCCCGCTTCACCGAAATCCACGAGGCCGTTCTCTCCGTGCAACAGCGGCTCGCCCCCGCCGGTCAATTCAAGGTCGAAGGCATAGTCTCCGGCGCTGCCGCGCAGGCTGTACTGCCCACCGGCGCCGGACATGCGCCAATCGCCCGCCTCGAACGCAAAGCCGTCCTCGACGCCGCGCAGCGGGGCGGGCGCTATGCGCAGGCGCTCGCCCTGGGCGTGGGCGTCCGCAGCAGCGTCGGCGACGGAAGCCTGAGCGACGTAGAGCGTGCGCCCGCTGTTCGGCTCCCGCACCTGGAAGAGCACCTGATGGAGGGCGAAGCGAGCGCCATCCGCAGCCTCGAGGTGAAGGCTGAAATACCACCACTCAGTTTGGAAATCGTGGGGCTCCTCGTCGGCGGGCAGGCGGAGGGGCGGGAGGCCGTAGGGCGGCGTCGGCGTTGGCGCAGGGTCGGCGGCGCATGCCGAGAGCGCGCACGCGCACGCCAAAGCGCACACAAGCAGCAACCGGCGGCTGGCAGCGCTCATACTCCGCGCAGGCGCACGTTCGAGGCCTCCGCCCGTGAAATCGTCCATGCCGTCAATATAGCCGCCGCGTTATGAGCGTGGGCTTGCGCAAGGCGCTCGGCGTCCTGATCGCCGCCCTCGGCGTGCTGCTCGCCGTCTACCTGATCGCGGCGTGGTACATCGTCGGCCAGGGTCTCATCGCCGAGGCGAACCCCATCGAGCACACCCCCGCCGACCGCGGCGTCGCCTACGAAGAGGTCTCCTTCTCCCCGCGCGGCTGGGAGGAGGTCACACTGCGCGGCTGGTGGCTCCAAGCGCCCGAGCCGGCGCCGACCATCGTCTGGCTCCACGGCCTCGACTCGAACAAGGGTAGCCGCATCGACGTGGTGGCGGGGCTGCGCGGCGCGGGATTCAACGTCCTCGCCTTCGACTTCCGAGGCCACGGCGAGTCGGACAAGGTAGCGATGGGAGCGAGCATCCACGAGCAAGGCGACCTGCTCGGCGCGATCGACTGGCTCGAGCGCGAACGGGGCGTCTCCATCGACCGCGTGGGACTGCTCGGCCTTAGCTACGGCGGCGCCGTCGCTATGCTCACGGCGGCGCGCGAGCCGCGCCTGCGCGCAATCATGGCCGATTCCGCCTACGCCAGCCTGACCGAACTGATGACGGGCGAGGTCGCCGACCGCACGAGCGCCCCCGAGCCCATCGTAACCGCGCTCACGCCCGGCATCCTGCTCGCCGCGCGCGCCTCCCGCGGCCTGAGCCTGAACGACGCGGAACCCCTAGCGGCGGCGGCGGCACTCGACTTCCCCATCGCGCTCGTCCACTGCCGCGGCGACGAGCGCGTCCCTCCCGAGCACAGCCGCCGCATCCATGATGTCGCCAGGCAAGCCTCCACCCTCGCCATCATCGACGACTGCGAGCACGGACGCGCCTCTGAGGCCGAAGGCGCCGGCTACGTGGAGCGCGCCGCCGCCTACTTCCGCGACCGCCTAGGAGAGTGAGGGGGCGGTTCTCCTGCTCCACTGGGAAGCGACCACAGGTATCCCCCCCTCCCCCTACCCCGCTCTTGGGCGGAAGATGCCGAACGACGACGTGTAGCCATGCAGGTACGTCGTGCCGCCGACCGGGCCTATCTCGCCGTTGCAGAAGAAGCCGCCTACGGGCGCGGCGCCCACCTCGTCGCGGAAGAGGGCGCTGTCGTGCCCCGGCTCGCCGTAGAGGCCGACGCCGCGCCCGGTGCACGAGAAGAGCAACGCCCCGGTCGCGCCTCCCTGCGGCGCGTAGGCGCGCAGGAGTGCGCGCAGGTCGTCGGCGGAGGTCTGCGCGTCGCGGACATGGAAGCGCACGATCTGCCCCTCGCTGGGGAGCGCGCCGACGGCCAGCAATCCCTTGTCGGGGTCTGCGCCCAGCAGGTTGCGGATGAGGTATTCGCCCGGGTCGTCGATGTCCACGCCGGCGGCGGGGGCAAGGCCGATGAACAGATTGCGCTGAGCGAGGCGCTGCTCGGGCGGCGACAGCGCCGCGAAGGTCTCCTGGAGCGCCTGGAGCGCGGGCTCGCCGTCTAATTCGGCGAGGATGTTACGGTCGGCGGCGGTTACGCGGAGCGGCCTGCCCACCGGGCGGCAGCCCTGAGCGACGATAGTGTCCATAACGACGTTGCCGGAGAGCGCCACACCGACGGCGCCGCCCGCAAGCGCGCCCTCGTCCGCGTAGAGCGCCTGCACGTTCGGACGCTGTCCGCCGCTCGCCAAGCCACCTATCTTCGGCGACGCGGGGAAGGCAAAGTCCAGCCCCGCCAGCAACTCCTCACCGTCGATGGAGAAGGGGTCGGCCAGCAGGATGAAGTGCGGCTCGGCGTCCGGCTCAACGCCGGTAACGCGCGTCCATGCGTCCGGCGGCGCGTCGGGCGACGGCATCGTGTCCTTGTCGATGTGGAAGGGATTGAGCGCCACCTCTGGCAGGTGGGCGGCGGTCAGGGAGAAGGCCGAGCTGTCCTCCACCTCGCGGCCTGCGCCGATGACGCCCGCGCCCGTGCAGCCGGCCACGGCGGCGCCGGGGAAGCGGCGGCGCAGAGCGGGCACGACCTCCTCGCGCTGCGAGAGGTAGTGCATCGTGGTGAAGGCGAGGAGCAGGTCGGGCGCGAGGCCGTCCAACTGCGCGTCCACGGCGGCGGCGAGTTCCTCAACCGCGCCCTCGACCGAGACCTGCTGCGAGATAGCCGACGCCCAGCGCATAGCGGCGAGTATAGCGGCTGACCGCGCGGGAGCGCGGAAGAGGCGTCCATCGGAGCATCTCCCGGTTATGGACAAAGCGCGCGCGCCGGGCTATCATTGGCGGCAGGGGAGTGGGCGCAGGCCCACTCTCTCGTTTGTAGGCGCGGACAACCGAACCGGAGCAGACGGCAGGAGGAGGCCTCGAATCGATGAAGAGCGACTTCCTGATCGCGGTAACGCAGCTCGCGGCGGAGCGCAACCTGCCGCGGGACATGGTCATCTCGGCGGTCGAGGCCGCCCTGGTGTCGGCCTACAAGAAGAACAGCACCCCCGACAGCGGCGACATCAAGGTGGTGCTCGACCCGAACTCCGGCGACGTGTCCGTCTTCCAGTTGAAGACGGTGGTCGAGGAGATCGAGAACGAGTCGTCGGAGATGACGCTGGCGCAGGCTAAGCGCGCGCGCAAGGGCACGTCGGTGGCGGTGGGCGACGTGCTGGAGTTCGAGCTGGAGCCGCAGATAGCCGGGCGCATCGAGGCGCAGACGGCCAAGCAGGTGGTTATCCAGCGCCTGCGCGAGGCGGAGCGCGAACTCGTCTTCACCGAGTTCTCGGGGCGCGAGGGAGAGGTGTTCACGGGCACGGTGCAGCGCTCGGAGGCGCGCTACGGCGGTCCGGTTACGCTCGACCTCAACGGACGCGCGGAGGCCATCCTGCCGAACGAGGAGCAGTCGCCTTACGACCGCTACCGCCCAGGCGCCAAACTCAAGGTGATGGTCTCCTCGGTCGAGCGCACCAGCCGCGGGCCAGAGATCCGCGTAACCCGCGCCGACCCCGGTCTGCTGCGCCGCCTGTTCGAGATGGAGGTGCCGGAGATCTACAACGGCATCGTGGAGATCCGCGCCATCGCGCGGGAGGCCGGCTCCCGCAGCAAAGTCGCCGTCATGGCCGCGCAAGACGGCGTCGACCCCGTCGGCGCGTGCGTCGGCCTACGCGGCATCCGCATCCAGAACATCGTCAACGAACTCCAAGGGGAGAAGATCGACGTCATCCAATGGTCGCGCGACCCCGCCGTCTTTCTCTCCAACGCGCTCAGCCCGGCGCAGCCGCTCAGGGTGGACCTGAGCCCCAACGACCGCGCGGCGACCATCATTGTCCAAGACCGCCAACTCACCCTCTCCATCGGCAGGGAGGGGCAGAACGCGAGGCTGGCGTCCAAACTCACGGGCTGGAACATCGACATCAAGAGCTCCGCTGAGGTTGAGTACGAGCGGCTGCGAGGCGACATCGAAGAGAAGGCGGCCTCGGCGGCAGTCACAGTGGCCGCGCCCGAGGACGCCGCCGACGCGCCCGGCGCAGCCGCCGAGCCTATCGACGAGGTGGCCGCCGAACTCAACGAGCTCCAAGAGATGGAGCCGGCGCCGGACCTCGATCTCGAAGCGGCGCACGCCGACGAGGCGGAGACCATCGCGGAGCCCGAGGCTCCCGAGCCTGAGCCTGCGGCGAGCGGCCTCAGCG
>JAPPFU010000257.1 GCA_028875085.1 Chloroflexota bacterium | reverse complement strand
CAGCCCGGCGAACAGCAGGTTGAAGCCGACGGGGAAGTCGCGCCACATGCCGCCCGCCGTCTCCACGTCCAACACGAGGAAGTCAACCGTGCTCACGCCTTCACGCTCCTTCGAGGGTCGGCGTGCCTGCACGACACGCCTCCGCTCCACTATACCCCGCCCCGGCGTTAGGCTACACTTGCTGCCGAGCCGCGGCCCGCGTGGGCCGCGCCTTGCGGAGAACGCGATGAGCACGCTAGCGCGAACCATAGCCGCCCGCCGAGCGCCCGACTGGCGGCGCATCGTCGTCGGTGAGGCGGTGTTGCCCGCCGCGTTCGTCGCCGCGATCCTCGCCTCCAACTACGCGCTGACCGCCATCCCCAACGTCAAGCTGTTCGACCTGCTCGTGTTCGTCGCGGGCTACACGCTCGGCGTGCGCAGGGGCGCGACCGTCGCCGTCGCCGCGTGGTTCGTCTACGGCCAGGCCAACCCCTTCGGTTACGCGCCCGCGCCCCTGCTGGCAACGCTGATGGCGGCGGAGGTCGGCTACGCCCTCGCCGGGGCGGTCGTGCGGCGCATCGTGCCGCCGGAGCGGGTGCGCTTGGGGCCTGGCGCCGCGTGGGCGGCGTTCGCTTGCTCCGCGCTTGCCGCCACCGTGGCCTACGACGTAGCGACCAACGTCTACACCGGCATCTTCTGGGCGGGCATGGCGGGGAGCGGCGCGAGCGTGTCCGGCTGGGTATGGACGGCGCTGACCAACCCCGGCGCGCTCTTCTTCATGGCGGCACACGTGAGCGGCAACCTCGTCTTCTTCACTCTGTTCGGCCCGCCGCTGGTGCTTGCCGCGAGGCGGCTAGCGCCTGATGCGCGCTAGCGCCTTCCTCGCGCCGCTTCTCCTATTGGCGGTGGGGCTGGCTCTGGCGGCCTGCTCATCCGGCGACGAACCTGCGCAATCCATCAGCGCCTCGCTGCTGGTGGAGCAGCGAGGCGAGGCGCGTTGGTTCCGCGACGTGGAGATACCCAAGGGCACGGACGGCTACGAGTTCCTCGAACTGGCCACGGATGGGCAGGTGGAGTCGGAGTGGTATCCGCAATACCGCTCGCACTTCGTCAACGCCATCCTGGGGACGCCAGGCGAATCGCCCTACTTCTGGCTGACCTTTGTCTGGAACGAGAATTTGGCGGCTTGGGAGCCGCTGCCCATCGGCGCGGACCTCTTCTCGGTCAAGGAGGGGCACGTGCTCGCCTGGGCGCTGCTGGACACGAGCGCCGAGACGCCGCAGACGCCCGTTACTCTTCCGTAGGCCGCCGCTCCCCTCGCGCGCGGCCCCGCTGCGGCGGTATGGGATACGCCCCGCCCACCGTGTCGCTAGGCCCCGGCGCAGCCCTGCCCGTCCTGGGCGTCTCATCATCCGGCGGCGTCCATACAGACTCCGCTTCCGCTGCCGCCGCCCGCGCCGCCGCCGCGCGGCGCGACTTGACGCGGTTGCCGTAGACCACGGCCAGCGAGTAGATGAACGCGCCCGCAGGAACGCCGAGCAGGGCGCCCGGTATCCCGATGAGCCGCGCCCCCACCACCACCGACACGATGACCAACCCCGCCGGCATCTGCACCGCTTGGCCCAAGATGCGCGGCGTGAGCAGGTTCAGCATCACCTGCTGAATGAACAGCAGCGCCCCCAGCACGATTATCACCGTGACGAAGTCGCCCGCCGCTATGGCGATGAGCAGCGGCAGCCCCAGCGCCAGCCAGTCGCCGATGAAGGGCACCGCCAGCAGCAAACTCGCCAGGATGGCGCTCGGCAGCGCCGCCGGCAAGCCGGTGCCGTACATCACCCCAGCAACGCCGACGCCGTAAATGGCGGAGACGAAGAACATCCCGCGGATGTAGCCGTGGAAAGCGCGGTTAAAGGTGGCCATCACCAACCGCACCTCCGCCTCTGCATTCGGCGGCAGCACCGTCAGCGCCTCGTTTACCCGCCGCCCGCCGTCCAGCACCACGTAGAAGGACAGCGCGATGATCAAGCCGACGGCGAACAGCGTCGACACCGCCGATTGGAAGATGACCCCGGCGTTGTCCGTCGCCCACGCCGTTGCCGTGGTCAGGATGTCCTCGGTCGAACCGAGTTCGTAGCGGTTCGCCAGGTCCAACTGCACGCCGAAGCCCAGGGCAAAGTCGTCGATGGCCGTCAGCCAACCCGGGATGCGCTCCAGGTAATCCGGCACGCGGTCGAACAGGTCAACCGTCTGATCGACCGCCGACGGGATGATGACCAGCGCGAGGATGGCGACCAGGATGATGAGGGCGATGTAGACGAGCACAATGGCGACGGGCCGCCGCATACGGGGGATGCGCATCAGCGCGTTGACCGCCACCATCAGCAGCGAGCCCAGCAGCCATGCGAAGAAGATGATGAGCACCAGGTCGCCCATGAAGGCCCAGAACCTTCCGAGCGCCGTAGACCGCCGCGCCGCACGCGACGAGGACGATTGCCGCCCTAAGCCACCAACTGCGTTCGGTCATCCCACTCGCCGGGGGTAGTGTCTACCCGCGCCCGCAGCATCCCCGCCGCCGGGCGGAGAGAGCAGAGCGAGCGCATTGTATACCCGCGCCGTCGGCCTCTCCGTTGCCACGCGCCCTAGCGCACATCCCTGCCCCTCTCCTAGTTCCACGTTCGCCCCCGGCGCAAGCGGCGGCGGACGCGCCACGCCGTTAGCCGCGCGCACAAGGCCGCCAGTTCGTAGCCTTCGCGCAGCGTCGCCTTGGACGACCCCTTGCGGCGGTCGCGAAAGGCGATGGGCCACTCCCGCACCGTCAGTTGCCGTTGCGTCGCCAATACTTCCAGCAGGAACTTGAAACCGCGCGCCGAGTAGCGCGTCGGCGCCTCCGTCAACACGCGCCGCTCGCACAGCGCGAACCCGCTCAACACGTCCCGCACACCAAGCCCGTTCAGCGCGCGCGCCGCGAGGTTCGCAACGACGCTCACCACACGTCGCGTGAACGCAACGTTCACCAGCATCCCCCCCGGCGCGAAGCGCGAGCCTATGACCACATGCGCGCCCTCTTGCGCTACCGCTAACATCTGCGGCAACTCCATCGGGTCGTGCGATAGGTCGCCATCCATCACGCACACATAGGCGCCCCTGGCCGCCTCCGCCCCGGCGAACGCCGCGCTTGACAACCCCAGCTTTCCTTCGCGCGCAAGAAGGCGCACGCGTCCGTCGGCGCGCGCCAACTCGCGCACAGCGTCCGCCGTCCCGTCCGGGCTGGCGTCGTCCACCACAATCACTTCGCACTCGATGTCGTGAAGCGCGCCGAGGATGCGCGGGACGAGCACTGCGACGTTCTCGCGCTCGTTATAGGTGGGCACGACCACCGACAGATGCGGCGGGGAGCCGGCCATGGTCAGGCGGCGGGCTCCGCGTAGCGTTGCAGCCTGTCCACCAGGCGCAGCAACGGCCCGCTGTGCCAGTCGAACGGCGCCGCGATCGAGGCCGCCGCGCGCTGCAAGCCCGGCAGCCGGAGCAAGCGATGCATCTGCTCCACTCCGGCGTCGGGCAGTCCCTCCAGCAGGCGGCGCAGCCGGTAGCCGTGGCGTATCTCCGACGCCATCAGCCCGCGCCAGCGCGCCTCGTAGGGCTGCAGCGCCGCCGCGTCCGCGCGCCCGCGCTCCAGCGCCTCGGTCAACGTCTCGGCGGCAGCGTCCGCGCCCAGCAAGCCGTAGTAGATGCCGCCGCCGGTGGTCGGCTTCACCTGATTCACCACATCGCCCACGCCCAAGACGCCGTCGGCGACGCTGCGCCCCGCGACGCCCAGAGACACAGGGCGGCACCTGAAGGTCTCAACGACCGTGCCGATGCGCCCAGCGCCCTGCAAGCGCCGCACGTGCTCGCGCATGTAGCGCACGGCGGGCGAGCGCGTCAGCACGCCGACGAGCGCGTAGCCAGGGCGATAGGGCACAAGCCACCCGAAGCCGCCGCGTCCGTGCGCGCCGCCGCTGTACACCTCGACCTGCGACAGCCCCTCGGCCTCGGCCACCACCTGGCAGCCGCTCAGCACCTCGCGCGCCTCGCCCAGCCCCAGGCGGCGGGCGAGCGGCGCGCCGAAGCCCGTAGCGGCCACCGCAGCCCGCGCCTCGACGCGCAGAGGCTCTCCGCCCAGCGTTCCCTCGACGCGCACGCCGCCGCCCGTCCAAGCGATTCCGCTGACGGCGGCTCCGGCCAGCGCCTCCGCTCCCGCCTCTTCCGCCCGGCGGACGAGGTGCTTGTCCAAGCCCACGCGGTCAAGCACGTAGGCCTGCGTGGAGGAGCGCTTGACCTGAGCGGACGCCCCTTTCGGGGAGTGGAGGACGAAGGAGTCGATCTCGTGGAGCACGAGGCTCCGGGGGAGGGCGAACCGTTCGACGCACTCGCTGCTGACGATGCCGGTGCAGTGGACGGGGCGGCCTGGTTCGGGGTCGCGCTCCAGGATGAGCACGCGCAAGCCGCGCGCGGCCAGTTGCGCGGCGGTGCGCGCGCCGGCGGGCCCCGCGCCTACGACGGCTACGTCTACGTCTGCGTTTCGGATGGCGGCGCTGGGCATAGGCGGACGATAAGGCGCGGGGTGAGTGTAGCCACCATAAGTGCTTATGGGCAATGCGCCGCGCGGCAAGGTTCAAGCGGACAACGCCCGCACAGCCCTTACTCCGCGGGCGGTAATCGCCCGGCCAATACGTCCAGCATCGCGTCCAAAGGCGGGTCGGGCTCGCGGGAGGTCTGGTCGGCCAACGGGCTTTCGCCCACGAAGCGGAAGAGGTCGGCTGCGCCTTGCATCAAACGCGGCGTCAATCCCAGCGCCTCGAAGGTCGCCGCTATCTCCTCCATCTCGCCGACCCACCGGCGGGAACGGCGCGGCATCCCCGGAACCTCGCCCATCAGCCGCTCGGCGGTCTCCTTGCGGCTGACCGCGAACTCCGCCATCAGCGCGTCGTACAGGCCTAAGGCGCGCGCGGCCGTGAGCAACTCCGTCCACAGCGCCGTCGTCCCTTTGGTCGAGGCGGCGTAGACCATCTTGAGGCCCGACGCCTGGCCGACGCGCGATCCGACCGGGCGCACGTTCAGCCCTGCCTCGCTCAGCGCCTCCAACGCCGACGTGTCGGGGCCGGAGCAGTAGATGCGCGTCGAGCCGCCTGGGCGCGGCGGCGCGCCGATGATGCCCGCGTCGATAACCAGTGCGCCCGCGCCGCTCACCCGCTCGGCGATGGCGGCGACGGTCTGCGGCGCGATGGCGTTGCACTCCGCGAATGCGGGGCGCGCGCCCGTACGCTCCATCGCCTGCGCCGCCTGCTCGGCTATGGCGGCGGCCTCCGCCGGCACGAGCACGCTCAGGAGCAGGCTGCTCTCGCGCACCAGGTCGTCCATCGACCCCGCGACGCGCACGTTTGCCTCGCGGGCGCGCGTCCGCGTCAACTCGCTGCGCCCCTCGAGGCAGGTGAGCGCGTCGAACCCGGCCGCCGTCAGCATCGCGCCGATGGCCGCGCCCATATCGCCCGTGCTCAGGATGCCGACGGTCACGCTGCCTACCCTCCGGCCGGGGTTGCGTTTGCGGCGTCGAGGCGGCGCTTGGCCTCTTGGTAGAGGTCGTCGGGCAGCGGGCCCGCCTCTTGCGCGCGGACGTTCTGCGCGAGGTGCTCGGGGTTGACGGTGCCGACGATGTTCGTCGTCATCTGCGGGTGCGACGCGGTGAAGCGCAGGATGAATTCCATCGGCGCCAGGCCTTCCGCCAGTTCGTCCAACCCCGCGCGCTCCCAGGCATCCCAGCGGTTGCCGACGGCAGGGTTGGCGCGCCGCTTGTCCTCTTCCGGCGCGCCCTTGGCCGCGCCGCCTCGAATGATGACGCCCGCGCCCGCCTCCGCGGCTTCCGCTATCAGGTCTTCGTGCTCGCGCTCGATGAGCGAGTAGGGAATCTGGAACACGTCGAACGCGCCCATGCGGATGTGCTCGGCCAGGTTGGGAATCGTGCCCGACATGCCAATGAAGCGAACCTTGCCCTGCGCCTGAAGGTCGCGCAGCGTCTCCACCACGCCCTCGCGCTCCAGCGTCTCGACCGACGGGCTGATGTGCACCTGCACGAGGTCGAGATAGTCGGTGCGCATCCGCGTCAGGCTTTGCTCCACGGCGGCGACGATGTTCGCGCGGGAGTAGTCGTGCGGGCCGGGGCCTTGCCAGTCGGCGGGGCGCTCCCAGCCCGGCGTGCACCCGCACTTGGAGGCGAGGAAGTAGTCGCCGCGCCGGTGGGACGCATGCTCGCCGATGAGCGCCTCGCTCACACCGTAGTCGGGCGACGTGTCGATGAGGTTGATGCCCGCGTCGAGCGCCGCGTTCAGGATGCGCCCCGCGTCCGCCGGCGACGCGACGCGCGGCCCGCGCAACTCCATCGCGCCGTAGCCCAGCGTCGTAACCTCGGCGCCCGTGCGCCCCAGCGTCCGAGTCGGTATGGCCATAGCTCACCTGACGGAGAGAGTGTGTGCGGCGAGTATAGCGCGGGCGGCTGGTAGAATAGCGGCGATGGTCACCAAGCTCCTCAAGGTGTTCGGCGACTCCAACGAGAAGGCCGTCAAGCACCTCCGCTGGATCGTCGAAGAGGTCAACGAACTGGAGGCGGAGTTCGCGGCGCTCTCAGACGCCCAACTCTCCGAACTTACGGAGGAGTTCCGCCGGCGCTTGAACGACGGCGAGACGCTCGACGACCTCGCCGCCGAGGCCTACGCCGCCGTGCGCGAGACGGCCAAGCGCCGCCTGGGGATGCGCCACTTCGACGTGCAGCTCATCGGCGGCCTGGCGCTCCACCAGGGCAAGGTGGCGGAGATGAAGACGGGCGAGGGCAAGACGCTCGTCGCCACTCTGCCGCTCTACCTCAACGCGCTCGAGGGCAAGGGCGCGCACCTGGTTACCGTGAACGACTACCTCGCCCGCCGCGACGCGCGCTGGATGGGCGCGGTCTACCACGCGCTCGGCCTCAGCGTCGGCTGCCTCCAGCACGAGGCCTCCTACCTCTATGAGCCGGGCATCCCCGCCGGAGGCGGCAACCTCGACGACCTGCGCGCCGTGCCGCGCAAGCAGGCCTACGCCGTCGACATCACCTACGGAACGAACAACGAGTTCGGCTTCGACTACCTGCGCGGCAACATGGCACGCGGCCGCGAAGGCCAAGTGCAGCGCCAAGCGCCGCCGGAGGAGGCGGCGGGGCGCAACGGCCAAGCGCATTCGGGCCTCCACTACGCCATCGTGGACGAGGTGGACAACATCCTCATCGACGAGGCGCGCACCCCCCTCATCATCAGCGGCCCGGCGCAGGAGTCCACCCAGCAATACCAGACCTTTGCCCAGGCCGTGCTGCGCCTGAAGGAGCACGCCGACTTCAAGATCGAGCACAAGGAGCGCCAGGCCATCCTTACCGACGCCGGCATCTCCAACGTCGAGCGCATCCTGAAGATCGACAACCTCTACGACCCCGCCAACTTCGTCCTCACTCACTTCGTCGAGAACGCCCTCCGCGCCCAGTTCGTCTACCAGCGCGACCGCGACTACGTCGTCCAGCAGGGCGAGGTTATCATCGTGGACGAGTTCACCGGGCGGCTGATGCCCGGGCGGCGCTACGCCGACGGCCTGCACCAGGCCATCGAGGCCAAGGAGCGCGTGGAGGTCCGGCGCGAGACCATCACCTACGCCACCATCACACTCCAGAACTACTTCCGCCTCTACCGCAAACTGGCGGGAATGACGGGCACGGCGCTGACCGAAGCGGAGGAGTTCCACAAGGTCTACGGCCTCGAAGTGGTCGCCGTTCCCACCAACAGGCCGATGGTTCGCGAAGACCTGCCCGACTTCGTCTACAAGTCCGAAAAGGCCAAGTTCAAGGCCGCTGTGGACGAGATTGCCGACCTCCACGCCAAGGGCCGCCCCGTCCTCATCGGCGCCGCCTCCATCGAGAAGTCGGAGGAGCTCAGCCGCATGCTCGACCGCCGCGGCGTCCCGCACGAGGTGCTCAACGCCAAGAACCACGAGCGCGAAGCGCACATCGTCGCAGAGGCCGGACGCCCCGGCGCGGTAACCGTCTCCACTAACATGGCAGGGCGCGGCACCGACATCATCCTCGGCGGCGACCCCGCCGGCTTCGAATCCCAGGCCGACTGGCAGGCGAGCCATGACCAGGTGGTCGGCCTGGGCGGCCTCTACGTCATCGGCGCCGAGCGCCACGACTCCCGCCGCATCGACAACCAATTGCGCGGGCGCTCCGGACGCCAGGGCGACCCCGGCGCGACGCGGTTCTACGGCTCGCTCGAGGACGACATCATCAAGCGCTTCGGGGGCAACACCGTCGGGCGCATCGTCAACGCCGCAATGCCGGAGGACGTGCCCCTTGAGAGCGGCCTGCTCAGCCGCACGATGGAGATGACCCAGTCCAAGGTCGAGGCCCACTAC
>JAPPFU010000188.1:7428-8455 GCA_028875085.1 Chloroflexota bacterium | reverse complement strand
GGAGAGGATGCGCAGGGGCAGGTCAGGTGTGCCCAGCAGCGCGAAGACAAGGATGGAGACGAGCATCACCGTCAGCAGGAAGGCGGTGCCGCAGCGGGGATGCGCCGCCGGGAAGCGGCGCACGTTCTCCGCCGTCAGCGACAACCGCGCCTCCATCGCGTGCACGGTCATGTGCTCCGCCGCGTGGTAGGCGAAGACGCGCCGTATGCTGGGCATCATGCCGATGACCACGATGTAGGCGAGGAAGATGACGAGGCGTATGACGCCCTCGGCCAGGTTGCTGAGGATGGATGATTCGGTGAAGCGGTCGACGGCGACGTGGGTCGCCAGCAGCGGCGCGACGACGAAGAGGGCGGCGCCCAGGGCGAGCGCGAGCAACAGCGTGAGCGCCATGCTCCAAGCCGGTATCGGCTCGTCGTTCTTCTCGTCTCCGGCGGCCACCTGGGCGGAGTAGGTGAGGGCGCGCATGCCGATGGTCAGCATCTCGGCCATGACGACGACGCCGCGAACCACGGGAACCCTGCGCAAGGGGTTATGGGCCCAGCCGGGGGGCGCGAAGGAGCGCAGTTTGATGACGCCGTCGGGGCGACGTGCCGCGACGGAGATGGTGTGCAGGCCGCGAATCATCACGCCTTCGAGGACGGCCTGGCCGCCGTAGACGAAGGCGTGCTGGTGGGATGTAGCCACCGGGTCTGGCTACTGGAGGTTGAAGCGGCGGCGGAAGCGCTCCACGCGCCCCTCGGTGTCCACGATGCGCTGCTCGCCCGTGAAGAAGGGATGGCACGCGTGGCAGATCTCGACTTTGATCTGCTCCTTGGTCGCGCCCGTCGTCCACGTGTTGCCGCAGGCGCAGGTAACCTGCGCCGCCTCGTAGTAGGTGGGGTGGATGCCCGTCTTCACGCGGCCGACCCCGACGCGGCGCCGTTGGAGGAGGGGACGACGTTGGCGCGGCGCGAGCGCTTGTTGGCGTGGTCGAAGCGGACGACGCCGTCGACCAACGCGTAGAGGGTGAAGTCGCGCCCCACGC
>JAPPFU010000188.1:5230-7418 GCA_028875085.1 Chloroflexota bacterium | reverse complement strand
CGACGTGCCGGCCGGGGTGGATCTTCGTACCGCGCTGGCGAACGATGACGGTTCCGGCACGCACGCTCTGGCCGCCGTAGCGCTTGACGCCGAGGCGCTTGCCCTGACTGTCGCGTCCGTTGCGGCTGCTGCCGCCGGCCTTCTTGTGCGCCATGAGACGCCCCCTTACTCCTGCGCCGCCGCGCCGTCCGGCACGATGGCCTTGATGTCCAGTTGGGTAACCTGCTGGCGGTGCCCCTGCTTGCGGCGGTAGCGCACCTTGGGCTTGTACTTGAAGACGATGATCTTGTCGGCCTTGGCCTGGGCGGACACCTCGGCGAGGACGCGGGCGCCCTCGACGAGCGGAGCGCCGACGCGCACGCCGGCGTCACCCTCCACCAGCAGCACGCGGTCGAGCTCGACGGACGCGCCCTCGGCGGCGGCGATCTTCTCGACGGTGATGCGGTCGCCGGGGGCTACCCGGTACTGCTTGCCGCCCGTTTCGATGATGGCGTAGGTCATAATTCGCACAGAGGCGCGGGAGTGAAACCGCGCGCAACCGCACCATTCTAGGCGACGGCGCACCGTAGGGCAAGGCGTTGCGCCCCTCGATTCCCTTCAGAGGGAACGCGAAAGAGGGCCGGTAGGCAGCGGGCGGGCGGGCGGCTATACTGCGCGCATGGCTGTTCTGCCGATGCACTACATCGGGCGCGACCCGATCCTGCGCGAGCGGGCGCGCAAGGTGAAGGACCCGACCACTCCGGCGATGCGCAAGCTGGCCGCCGACATGGTGGAGTCGATGCGCTACTACGGCGGGGTGGGGCTCGCGGCGAATCAGATCGGCTCGCTCCATCGGGTGGCGGTGATTCAGCTGCCGGAGGACGAGGCGCCGCGCATCCTGTTCAATCTCGAGGTTACGCGCAAAGAGGGGGAGCGGGAGGTTACGGAGGGGTGCTTGAGCCTGCCGGGCTACCGCGCGGCTATCCTCCGTGCCGAGCGCGTGTCGGCGCGGGCAATCGACGGCGAGGGGCGGCCCGTGCGCGTCAAGCGGGCGGAGGGGCTGCTGGCGCAGGCGCTGGAGCATGAGGACGACCATCTGAACGGCGTTCTCTACGTGGACTTCCTGCGCTCCAACGACGACCTGTACGAGGTGGAGGAAGGCACGGAAGAGGATGGGGAATCGGAGACCGCCGCCGAAGAGACGGCCTCCGCCGCGGGCTAGGGCGGCTTCCCGCGTGATAGACTGCGCCTTCGCGTCCGCCGTTGCGCGGGCGCGCGCATCCTTCGCCCAGGTTCAACGCTTTGCTCCGTAGGCTCAACTGGAAGTCGCTGCTGCTCATCGCCGCGGTGGTCGGCCTCTCCGTCGCCGCGCTCGTGGTCCAGAACATCGACCTGCGCGTGCTGGGTTCGCGCTTCGAGCGCGGCTCCGACGAGATCCTCGGCATGCAGTTGGGACTCGACCTGGCGGGCGGCACCCACCTCGTCTTCCAAGCGGGGGACGAGACGCTCGCGCCGACGGACGATCAGATGGACGGCCTGGTGCGCATCATCAACCGCCGCGTGGACAGCCTGGGCGTGGCCGAGCCGAACATCCAGCGCCTGGGCGCCGACCGGCTGCTCGTGCAGCTGCCCGGCATCGAGGACGTGGAGCGCGCCAAGCGGCTTATCGGGCAGACGGCGAGCCTGGAGATCGTCGAGCGGGTCTGCGGCGGCGTCAACGCCGCCACGGGCGAGTGCCTGAACCCCGAGGACACCACCATACTCACCGGCGAAGACCTGTCCCAGTCCTTCGCCACGCAGGACACCGTCACCAACGAACCTATCGTCACCTTCGAATTGACCAGCGGGGCGGCGCGGCGTTTCGCGGAGGTAACGCAACGCATCTTCAACTCCAACACCAACCGCCGCCTGACCTTCAAGCTGGACGGCGCAGACCTGGTGGAGACGGTCGTCCAATCGCCCATCCTCTCCGGGCGCGGCCAGATAAGCGGCAACTTCACCACCGACGAGGCGCGCGACCTCGCCATCCAGATCGAATCGGGCCGTCTGCCCGTTCCCATCGCGGTGATTACGGAGCAGCTGGTCGCCGCGTCCCTGGGCGACGAATCGCTGCAGGACAGCCTGATCGCCGGACTCGTCGGGCTTGCGCTAGTGCTCTTCTTCATGGCCGCCTACTACCGGGGCGCGGGATTCGCCGCCGCATTCGCAT
>JAPPFU010000188.1:0-5220 GCA_028875085.1 Chloroflexota bacterium | reverse complement strand
ACACCGCCATCGTGCTGGCGGTGTTCAAACTGCTGCCGGTTACGCTGACGCTGGCCGGAGTGGCGGCGTTCATCCTCTCCCTCGGCATGGCGGTGGACGCGAACATCCTCATCTTCGAGCGGATGAAGGAGGAGTTGCGCGTCGGACGCACCGTGCAGACGGCGATACAGACGGGCTTCGCGCGGGCATGGCCCTCCATCCGCGACGGCAACGCATCGACGCTCATCATCGCGGGCATCCTGTTCCTGTTCGGCACGCGCACCACCAACTCGGCCGTTACCGGCTTCGCCGTGGCGTTGTTCATCGGCGTGCTGGTGAGCCTCATCACCGCCATCTTCGTCAGCCGCAACCTGTTGACGCTGATGGCCGTTACGCCGCTAAACCGCTTCCCGCGCGTCTTCACCCCCGAATCGCTGCCCAAGCGCGGCGAGGGCGCGGAGGGCGCGTCGTGAACCTGGTGCGCTACCGCCGCTGGCTCTTTCTCCTTTCGGCGCTGCTCATCGTGCCCTCCGTCGTCGCGCTGCTGATTCCCCCGGCGCTGCGGCCCGGCATCGACTTCACTGGCGGCTCGGCGCTCACCGTCGAGTTCGAGCAGGCGGTGACCACCCAGCAGATCATCGACGCGCTCGACTCTATCGGCCACGGCGACGCCATCGTCCAGGGCGTCGGGGGCGACGCCTTCTTCATCCGCACCAAGGAGTTGGAGCCTGAGGTCTTGGACGCATCGGGCAACGTGCTGCGCGACAGCGGACGCGTCATCGTGGAAGCCACGCTGAGCGAGTTGGCGCCGCTGCGCGTTACCTCCGTCGATACGGTGTCGGCGGTCGTGGGCGCGGAGAACGTGCGCAACGCCATCTTCGCGGTGGCCGCCGCGTCCGCCGCCATCCTGCTCTACGTAACGTGGGCGTTCCGCCGCGTGCCGAACCCGTTCCGCTACGGCACGGCGGCCATCATCGCTCTGGTGCACGACGTAGTGGTGGTGCTGGGCGTCTTCTCCTTGCTCGGCAAGTTCGCCAACATCGAGGTGAACGCGATGTTCATCACGGGCGTGCTCACCGTCATCGGGTACAGCGTGAACGACACGATCGTGGTGTTCGACCGTCTGCGCGAGAACGTCGCGCGCTTCCACGCGGCGCCCTTCACCGACGTGGTCAACCTGAGCGTGCGCGAGACGATCGGGCGCTCGCTCAACACCTCGCTCACGCTGCTGGTGGTGGTGGCGGCGCTGCTGCTGTTCGGCGGGCCGTCGATTCAGCCGTTGCTGCTGGTGCTGCTGGTGGGCATCGTCATCGGCGCGTACAGCTCGATCTTCGTCGCTACGCTGCTGCTGGTGGCGTGGGAGACGGGCGAACTGGGCCGCGCCTTTGCCCGCATCAACCCCTTCGGGGGCCGCCGCCAGGCTCCCGCGGCGTAGCCCCCCGCTGCTGCCCGTCACTCCCCGACGCTGATGAGGTCCTTGATGGCCTCGTAGATGACCGGGCCGATGCCCCGCACGGCCATCAGATGATCGGTGCGCAGGTAAGGCCCGTTGGCCATGCGGTACTCCACGATGCGGTCGGCCAGCACTTCCCCGATGCGCGGCAGCCGCTCCAACTCGGCGCGGCCGGCCGTGTTGATGTTGACGAGCGCCCCGCCGATGGGCGTAGGCGTAGGCGCGGGAGCGACGGACGGCGCAGCGCCCCGCTCCGGCGCAGGCGTGATCTTCACGCCGTCCGGCGGCCCCGGCCCAAGCGCGAGCCAAGCGGCGCCCATCAACCCGACCACCGCCGCTATGACGAGGGCGGCGCGGTAGGCGTTGCGCTGCCAAGGAGTCATGCGCGGCTTGTATACCCGCGCGGCGGAGCGCGCGCAAGCGGGCGCTAGCCCAGCCCGGCTCCCACCGCAGCGCCGCGCCCCGCGATGCGCCCGAACACGGCGCCCGACATCAGCCCCGCGCCTCCTGGGTAGTTGTGGTAGAAGAGGCCGCCCACTAACTCGCCCGCCGCGTACAGCCCCGCAATGGGCGCGTCTTGGTCGTCCAGCACCTGCCCGTCGCGGTTGATCTTCAGTCCGCCGAACGTGAAGGTCACGCCGCACGTTACCGCGTAGCCCACGTAGGGCGGCTCGTCGATGGGCAGCGCCCAGTTCGACTTGGGCGGCTCGATCCCCTCCGTGTGAACGCCGTCGAGCAACGTTGGGTTGTACTCGCCAGGCACGCACGCGGTGTTGAAGGCGGCGACCGTCGCGGCCAACCCCGCCGGGTCGACGGACAGGTAGTCCGCCAACTCCTCGATGGTGTCTGCCTCCGCCATCGTCACTTGCGGGATGCGGTACTCGTCGCGCAGCAGGTGGACCGCCTTCTGGTCGAACACCTGCACCGCCATCATCTGCGGCTGCTTCAGGATCTCCTTGCCGTACTTGGCGTAGGTGTAGTTGCGGAAGTCCGCCCCTTCGTCCACGAACCGCTCGCCTCGCGCGTTCACGATGAGGCCGAACGGGTAGGAGTGCTTCTGGTACAGGTCGGTAACCGCGCGGTTGCCGAAGGGCGGCGCGTTCAGATCCCACGCCACCGCGTGGCAGCCGCTCCAATGGCCGTAGGGCTGCGCGCCCACGTCCAGGGCCATGCGGATGCCGTCGCCCATGTTCGTCTGGACGCCGCGCACCTTGGCCAGTTCCCAGCCGGCGCCGAGGTAGCGCGCGCGCATCTCGGCGTTCGCCTCGAAGCCGCCGCACGCGAGCACTACCGAAGATGCTTGCGCCTCCTCGAACCCCTCCGCCGTGCGAATCCGCACGCCGCAGACGCGGCCCGCGTCGTCCGTCAGCAGCGCCGAGGCCGCCGCGCCGTAGCGCACCTCCACTCCCTTCTCGGCGGCCAGTTCGAAGTAGCGGTCGGACAGCCCCTTGCCGCCGCCGACCGCCTCCAGCACCAGGCCGCCCCAGAAGCGGTACTTGTCGCCGTCCTTGAACGCCTGCCTGCCCCACAGCGGGATGAAGCGCATCCCTTGCTCCAACAGCCAGCGCATCGCGGGTTGCGAACCGCGCACCAGCAGGTCGGCGAGTTCTTCGTCCGCCAGCCCTTCCGTTACACGCATCAGGTCGGCGCGGAAGTCCGCCGTGGTGTAGGAGCCGACCTCCATCAGCGCGGCCTCCTGCTCCGACAGGTCGGGGATAAGGGCGCGCACGTCGTCGAAGCCGTCGAACGCGAAGCGGAAGGCGCCGCCCGTGAAGTAGGTGTTGCCGCCCCGCGCGTGCTCCGGCGCCTTCTCCAGCACCAACACGCTCGCGCCCATCTCTCGCGCCGTCAGCGCCGCCGAGAACGCGGCGTTCCCCGCGCCGACCACCACCACGTCGTACCGCTGCTCCGTCGCCATCACTGCCTCCTATTGCGTCCGCGCAGGATACCCCACCCACCCGACGCACGGCGCAGCGCAGCCTTTCGCTGTCCAGGACGATCGATATAGAAATAGGGGAGCACCACTCCAGAGCGGCGCTCCCCTATTCTTCGCGCAAGGTGCGCTGGCGCACTCCCGCCTACGGCAGGGCACGCTCCAAGTACATGATGCGGGCCGCCTGGTAAGCGGATGTCCAGGCTTGGGTGTCCTTGCCGGTACGGTTCGGGTTGCGGTAGTTGTTGATCGACTCCCGAACCGACCTAATGAATATCTCGGTGGCGACGCCTTCCTCAATGAGCGTGAGGGGGTTTATGCCCTCGCCCCAAGCCCATTTCCCGTTCTCCTCGACGAGCATGGCTCGGAAGGCGCTCAGCACCGGGTAAATGTAACCCGTAGGCGTGTGGTACGGAGTCTTCCTACCGATGAAGGGCAGTTGTTTGGGCTTCTTGGGAGTTTGCTGTACGCCCTTGAGAGCGCCAAACTTCCCACTGGCTCCGGTACCAGCGCCCCTGTCATTGTACTGCCCGGGCAACCGCCACTGGATTGCGTCCCACATCTCAAGGGCGTCGCCAGCGATGCCGAACAGTTTCTCGAGAGCAGCGGGGTTCGCCTTGAAGCGCCTCAGGCAGGCCTCTTTCCCGGAATAAGCGATCACTGGCTGCGTATTGTCTAGCACCGAGCTAGGGTCTAGGGCCGTAAGGATTCCGATCAGCTCGCGGACATCGAACTGACCCTCCTCATTCTCCTTCCAGGTGATGAGGTTACCCTTGGCATGGCCGATGGCCGCTTTGAGAGCATCGAATGCTCCCTCCAGGTTCATCAGGCTCTTGGACGCAACCTGCTTGGAAGTGTTCCGTGCTTCCACAAGTCCCGGAACCTCGGCCCCTTCCAGACCCGTAAAGATCTCCAGGTTGCAGAACCCTGCTTGGCCTTCGCCGTTCAGGCGGTCGCGCTCGTCCAAAATCGCTCGGAGCGTGTGCCCACCATCCAGGACCCCGTGGTATTCGGGGTCGTCGAAGCCGAGTTCCAAGCGCTTCGCCTTGTTGTCCCACTCGATGAGGGAGGCGGAGACGGTGAGCCCGCGATTGTACGCCGCGAACCACTCGGGCTTCTCGGACAGCGTGGAGCGGATGGCCGTCGGGACCTTGCCCTTGTCCGAGGAGTCGCGCGCGTTGACCTCGAGCCAGTTGGCCCACGCGGCCGGGACTTCGGTGATGGGCACGACTGCGTAGTAGCGGCGCAGGTTGCGCCCGGCAGGGTCGTCCGTCGGGAGTTGGGCAAAGAGGCGGGAGAAAGACTCGGCGTGCAAGTAGCAGCTGTACATAGTGCTCCTTTCCGGTGCTGTCGGGCATCCGGGGAGGCTCTCGCCCCAACTAGATAAGTCACGTTGGACTTGACCTAGTCTCGCAGCCCCTTGAGGCTAGCGACTGAACATACTCTTTATACCGTCAGGCAGCGCCATTGTCAAGCATGCCCTGGCACCACTGACCGAGCTTGTACGACCTGGTAGTTCGCCACGATGATTCGGCTTGGCCTTGAAGCAGCCCCTCCCCTTTCCCTCTCTCCCCTATACTTGGCGGAGCGGCTTGCCGGGGAGCGGCGGCCGGGGAGCGTGGGACGCTATGCGAATCGGTGCGCACGTATCGGCGGCGGGCGGAGCGGACAAGACCATCGAGCGCGCGGTGGCAATCGGCGCGGAGGCGGTGCAGTTCTTCCCGTCCTCCACGCGCTCGTGGCGCTTCAACCCGGTGGACGAGAAAGTGGCGACGGACTTCAAGACGCTCGCGGCGGAGCACGCCGCCGGCCCCAACGTCTTCCACGCCGTGTATATGGTCAGCCTGCCCAGCCC
>JAPPFU010000099.1:2859-8744 GCA_028875085.1 Chloroflexota bacterium | reverse complement strand
CCCCCGGGCGGCCCCCCCCGGGCCCCCCCCCCCCCCCGCGGGGGGCGGGGGGGCCCCCCCCACCCCCCGGCGCCCCCCCCCCCCGGGGGGGGGGGTAGTTACGCAACACTCCTTCCTGGGAAGGGGTAGGCTGCGGCCGCCTCCCCCTCACCGCGCCAGCGCTAGCACCAGCACCACGCCGAAGGTCAACAGCACCGCGCCGATGGCCACCGCCAGCGGCGGCCTGCCGAGCCGCGCAATCGACACGCCCGACAGCGCCTCATCGGGACTGACGGCTAAGCGCCCTGCGTGCTTCGCCGCGGCGTTGCTCACGCGCTCCGCCGCCGACAGCGCCCGCTCCAACGGCTCCTGCAACAGCACGCGCACCGGCGCCGCCGCCTTGCGGTACAGCCAATCGGCGTCGAGCGTCACCGTCGCCTCCCCCCCCAGCCGCTCGCGCAGCAGCCAGAAGCCCAGCGCCGTGAACCCCAGCATCTGTAGCGTCCGCACCACGTGGTCGGCGGTGTAAGGCTCGTAGGTGTTCGGGAACGGCAGCAGGTCGTACAGCGCCGCCGGATACACGCCGATGCCGATGCACAGCGCCGCAGCCAAGGACATCGCTACGAGCATGCTCCGAGGCGTCCGCCCCACATGGATATCGTCCCGCCGCCGGCCGAACCACGTGAAGTACGGCAGCTTCAGCCCCGTGTGCAGAAAGGTGCCGACCGAGGCAAGGTAGAGCAGCGCCACCGCCCAGTAGATGTGCTCCTTCTCCGCCGCATACACCACCAGCGACTTCGACACGAACCCGCTGAACAGCGGAAACGCCGAAATCGCAAACGCGCCCACCATGTACAGCGCCGCCACCATCCGCATCCGATCCCCGATGCCCCCGAGCGACGTCAGCGTCCGTCGCCCGGTGGCGTAGATTGCCGCCCCCGCCCCCATGAACAGCAAGCCCTTGTAGATCACGTGAGCGAAGGCGTGGGCCGCCGCTCCGTTGATCGCTATCTCCGTCCCAATCCCCACCCCGGCGACCATATAGCCCACCTGGCTGATGATGTGGTACGCAAGAAGTCTGCGGATGTCGTTCTCCAACACCGCAAACACGACCCCGTACAGCGCCATGATCACGCCCAGCACGATGAGAATCTCCCATCCTGCGAACCCTCGCGCCAGAACGTACACAGCCGCCTTGGTCGTGAATGCGCTCAGGAACACGCTGCCCGCCACTCCCGCCTCGGGGTAGGCGTCCGACAGCCACGCGTGCAGTGGAACCACCGCTGCGTTGATGGCGAACGCCCCCAGCACCAGCCAACCGGCGATCGATCCCTCGAACAGGGTGAAGTCTAGCGAGCCGCCCGTGCCCAAGTGCCACAACACTCCGGCCAGCAGCGCGCTTCCCCCCACCAGGTGCACGTAGAGGTAGCGCAACCCCGCTGCCCTCGATCCCGGAAACCCTCCGGCCCACACAAGGTAGGCCGCCGCAATCGCCATCACCTCCCAGAACACCACCAAGGTCAGCAGATCCCCCGCGAACACCACCCCTAACGACGCCCCCGCGTAACTCAACGCCGCCGCCTGCTGTAGCCGATCCTCCAGATGCCACGCGTATATCCCGCCCAACGCCGACGCAATGGCGAACACGTATCCGAACATCAAGCTCAGTTTGTCGGCCCGCAGCGGCTCTAGTTCCATCGATAGCCAGCTGAACCGCAGCGAGTCGCCTGCGTCCAGCGCGAACGCCAGTTGGGCGAGGACGACCAACGGCGTCCCCACCCCGATGGCCTTGCGGACGATGCCCGTGGGCGTCAGCGCCACTAGCAGTGCTCCGACCAGCATGATGACGACCGGAGGCAGGCTATCCATCCCCGCCCTCCTCCGGCTCCGCCTCCACGCGCTCGCCTGTGTACGGGTCGTCGTGCCGCATCAGAAACGCGTGCCCAGCCCACTTCGACGCCACGACGATTCCGACGCAGCCCACGAACCCGAACCCCGTCCAGAACAGCAGTAAGTCGCTTCCCGCAAACAGCCGCTCCCGGTGCTCCACCAGCAAGATATCCGCCAGGGCCGAAAGCGCCAGGCCGCCCACGATTCCCAGAACGAGGCCGCGGTCGATCCTCATGGCGCCGCCTCCGCCGCCGGCGCCGACGATGGAAATGCGTCGGCTGCAACGCTCGAGGCCAACTCGAAGAATCCGAACGGCAGGTCCGGTGCTATCCCCCACGCCAGCCCCAGCAAAGCCACCACGGCGATCGGCGCAACCATCCGTGCGTCCGCCTCACCGAACGGCGGAAAGTCCGGCGAGCGCGCCGCGAATGCCCTGATGACGATGGGGAACAGGTACGCCGCGCTCAACACCCCGCTCGCCATGTAGACGATGAGAAACGCCTGCTGCCCTACTTCCGCCGCTCCCCATCCTAAGTACCACTTGCTCGTGAACAGAATGAATGGCGGTATGCCCGCCATGCTCAACGCAGCAAGCGCAAACGCGCCCATCGTCACCGGCATCTGCCGCCCGATCCCCGCCATTCCGCTCACCTGGTCGCGGTGCGTCCGCACGTGGATCGCCCCCGCGCAGAAGAAGAGCGTGATCTTCGTCACCCCGTGTCCCACCATATGCAGCAGCGCCCCCGTCAGCGCCAAAGGCCCCAGCAGCGCCACCCCCAGCACGATGTACGACAGGTGGCTGATGGTCGAGTAGGCCAGCCGCCGCTTCAGATTGTCGTGCCGTAGCGCAAGGAAGGAGGCGAGGATGAGCGTCGCGCCCGAGGCGGCGGCTATCACTTGCCACGCCCCCATGTCGCGCAGCAAGTCGGCGCCGAACACGAATATCAACACGCGCACCATCCCGAACACCCCCGCCTTCACCACCGCCACCGCGTGCAGCAGCGCCGACACCGGCGTCGGCGCAACCATCGCCGCCGGAAGCCACGAGTGCAGCGGCATCACCGCTGCCTTCACCCCCACGCCCCCCGCCAGCAGGAAGAACAACGCCCACAGCTGACCGTCCGTCCACCACCGCTGTTCGCCCAGGAAACCGCCCGCTTGGAAGGACGCGTCCACGCCCAGCATCGCCAGCCACGCCGTCGCGCCGATGAGCGCGAGGCCGCCGGTGAGCGTATAGGCCAGGTACTTCCTCCCCGCCCGCACCGCCTCCGGCGTCTCCCGATGCACCACCAACGGATAGGTGAAGAGCGTCAGCAACTCGTAGAACAGCACGAAGGTCAACAGGTTCGCGGCGAACGCGACCCCCAGCGCCGCGCCGACGCTCAGCGCGAATGCGGCGTAGAAGCGGGTCTGCTTCCGCTCCTCCAGCCCGCGCATGTAGCCGATGGAGTAGACGGCGGCCAGCACCCACAGGAAGGACGCCAGCAGCGCGAACAGCATCCCTGCCGCGTCCGCGCGCAGCGCCACCTCGATCCCCGGCGACAACTCCAACAGCGAAACCGTCGCCGCCTTCCCATCCGACGCGCCAGGCAGCAGCGCGGCCACGAACCCAAACGTCGCCAGCGCCGCCGCAATCGACGCCGCCTCGCGCGCGTTCGGCCACCGCCCCAGCACCGGTGCGGCTGCCGCGGCGGCTAGCGGAACCAGCACCGCTACGAAGGGCAGCGGCGAACTTACGCTCTCTCCTGTCACAGCCCCGGCTCCAGCACCCGCTCCATCACCACCACGTTCAGCACGCCCAGCACGATAGTGGCCAGGGCCAGCAGCGCCATCGGCAGCGTAACGTCCAACGGCGATTCGCGCGCCGGAGCGTCCTGCGCGGGCGCGGCGGCGTTGGGCGCGTCGTCCGCGCCCCCGGCGATGGCGGGCGCAGGCGCCAGATAGAGGCGCTCGATGACGCGGAACAGGTAGACCGCCGACAACAGACTCGACGCCAGCACCACCGCCAGCACGAACCACAACCCCTCGTCGATGGCCGCGATGGACAGGTACCACTTGCTGAAGAATCCCGCCGTCGGCGGTATGCCCACCATCGCCACCGCCCCGACCGCGAACACGGCGCTCGTCGCCGGCATCCGCCGCCCCAGCCCCGCCAGCATCCGTACGTCGCTCACGCCCGCCCCCATCCGCATGCTCATCGCCGTGAGGAAGAGCGCCCCCTTCATCAGCGCGTGGTTCATCACGTGCAGCAGCGCCGCCGCTAGTCCCAACGGCGTCGCTATGCCGATGCCCACCGCCAGCAGCCCCAACTGGCTCACGCTGCTATAGGCCAGCATGCGGCGCAGGTCGCGTTGTCCCATCGCCGCGTAGGCGCCGTAGACCGAACCCGCCAGCCCCAGCGCGATCAGCGCCTGCGACACCGGAACCTCGTCGGCCAGGTAGCCCTCCGGGAACACGCTGATGAACATCCGCACCATCACGTAGGCGCCCACCTTGGTCATAATGGGCGCGATGAGCGAGTTCACCGACGACGGCGCGAACGTGTAGGCGTCCGGCAGCCACAGATGCAGCGGCACGAGCGCCATCTTCATCCCCAGTCCTGCGAAGATGAACGCCGCGCCCGCCGCGACGCTGATGTTCGGCTCCGCCTCCCCCAGCAGCCGCGCCATATCCGTCATGTTCAGCGTTCCCGTCGTGAAGTAGAGGAACGCCACCCCCAGCAAGTAGAAGGAGCCGCCAACCGTGCCCAGAATCAGGTAGCGGTAGGCGGCCAGCATCCCCGCGCGCCCGCCTCTGAACACCAACGCATAGGCCGCCAGCGACGATATCTCCATGAAGACGAACACGTTGAACAGGTCGCCCGTTACCACCATGCCCGTCAGCCCGGCCAGCAGCAGGAGCACCAGTGCGTAGAAGAGGCCCCGCCGCCCCGCCGCCTCCCGCGCCGCCGCACGCCGCGCGGCCACGACGACCAGCAGCGCCACGCCCGTTATCACCGCCGTCACGAACGCCGCCACGTGATCGACGACGTACTCGATGCCTATCGGCGGCGCCCAACCGCCCAGCGTGTAGCGCAGCGCCTCGCCCCCGGCGACAACCTCCGCCAGCGCCAGCGCCGACATAGCCGCCGAGAGCGCAACCGCCGCAACGCTTATCGGGAAGACGGCGCGCGGCGCCCACAGTCCGGCGAGCGGAACCACCAGCGACGCAGCCAGCAAGGGCAGGGGGATGAGGATGGGCAGCTGCTCCACGCGCGCTACCGCCGCAGCTCGTCGAGGATGCGCTCTTCGTCCAGATCGCCGAACTCGCGGTGCAGGCGCACCATGAACGCCAGCGCCACCGCCGTAACCGCCACGCTCACCACGATCGCCGTCAGCATCAGCACGTGCGGCAGCGGATTCACGAAGTCCTCCGCGTTCGGGTTGTGCTGCCCGTGCCACAGGATGGGCACGGTGGCGCCCTCATGCATCGAGCCGATGATGAAGAACAGGATGATGGCCGACTGGAAGATGTTCAGGCCGATCAGCTTCTTCACCAGGCTGCGCTTGCCCAGCATCCCCCATACGCCCACACCGAGCAGCGCGCCGATCATCCAGAACGGGAAGCGGGCGGCTACCTCCTCCACGCTACGCCTCCTCCCCCTCTTCATCGCTTCCGCGAGGCGCCGTCAGGTAGTCGGCGGCCAGCGACAGCGTCCCGAACACCGCCAGCGTAACGCCGATCTCGATGCCGAACACGCCCATCTGCCGCCGTGTCAACTCGCCAGGCAAGGCGTAGTCCAGCCACTCCAGCGGGATAGCCCCGTAGTCGAGGTAGTCGCTCCCGAAGATCATCGCCAAGATGCCCGTCCCCGCGTACAGCACCATGCCGAGCACGGTAACCGCGATAAGCGTGCGCCGCGAAAAGACGCTGCTCTCGCCGTCTCGCCCTACTGCGAGCCATGACAGGATGAGGCCCGCGGCCAGGATCGCCCCCGCCTGAAAGCCGCCCCCGGGCGACAACTCGCCGTGCACGAG
>JAPPFU010000099.1:0-2849 GCA_028875085.1 Chloroflexota bacterium | reverse complement strand
TGCACGAGCACGTAGAGGCCGTACAGCATGATGGCCGGGGTCATCACCGCGCGCACGACGAAGCGCAGCAGCGCGCTCTCGTGCCGCTCACTCATGCCGCTCCCTCCGCGCAAGCGCCAGCAGCGCCGCCAGCCCCGCCGTGAATATCACCACCGTCTCTCCCAGTGTGTCGTAGCTCCGGTAGTCGGCTAGCACCGCCGAGACCACGTTCTCTATTCCGATGTCCTCCTCCACGTGCTCCACGTAGTAGGGCGCCACGTAGTTGCTCGCCGGCGCGTCCGGGTCGCCCCGATCGGGTAGGTCGACGGACGCGGCGATGAACAGCGCCGCCGTTCCGAGCGCGAGGGCGAGCGCGAAGAGCCTCAATCGACCGACCGCCGATTCATCAGGCTCACGCCGCCGATGAACAGCACCCCCGTAACCCCCGCCCCCAGCGCTATCTCCGTCAGCGCCACGTCCACCGCCCCCATCAGCGCCATCAACGTCGCCGCCATGAAGTTGTAGACCGTCAGCGCGACGACGGCGGCGATGAGGTCGCGCGTCCACAGCGCCAGCACGGCGGCGACCAGCAGCAGCGCGTAGAGCGCCAGCTCCAACTCCCAGATCACGCCTGCCCCTCCGCGTCCGCCTGCCGCCGCTTCCACGGCGCAAGCCCCGATTGCAACGCCGAACGCGTGAGCACGTGCGCGGCGGTCGGGTTCGCCATGGAGATGAACACGAGGATGAGCACGAGTTTGAGGCTGACGAGCGTCGCGCCGTCGTGCAGCGCCAGCCCCGCCAGCACCAGTGCGGCGCCCAGCGTGTCCAACTTAGAGACGGCGTGGACGCGCGTGTAGAAGTCGGGCATCCGCAGCATGCCGAGCGCCGCCAACGCGATGAAGAGCAGGCCTGCGGCCATCACCGCCGTCCCCGCGATGCTCACTCGCTCTCCTTCTTGGAGCGCCGCGCCAGGTACTTGGCCGCCGCCACCGCCCCGACGAAGTTCAGCAGCGCGTAGGTCAGCGCCAGATCGACGAACATTTCGGGCCGCTCGTACACGAACCCCACCGCTACGATGAGCGCGACCGTGTTCGTCCCCACCATCCCAGCGGCCAGGATGCGGTCGTACACCGTCTGCGCGATGAACAGGCGAATCATTCCCACCGCGATCAGCGCCGCCAGCGCCGCCGCGGCAATCCCGAAAACGCCCCCGCTCACTCCGGCGCCTCCTCGAGGACTTCCGCCTCGCGCACGGCGGGCGCGCCGCCCCCCTCGCCGAACACCCACTCCACGCGCCGCAGCAGCGCGCCTTCCTCTATCCCCCGCCGTGAACCGGCCGACAGGCAGTGCACCACGAACCGCCGCGCCGTCATCTCCACCGTCACCGTGCCCGGCGTGAGCGTGATGGAGTTGGCCAGCAGCGCGTGAGCCGCCTCCGTCTTCAGCGTCGAGTCGAACTCCACCAGCGCCGGGTCTATCGGCAGGCGTGGGTCGAGCACCAGCCGCGCTACGTGCAGGTTGGCCAGTACGATTTGCCACAGCAGCCAAGGCAGGTAGGCGGCGAACCGCAGCCACGATGCCACGAACCAGCCGAACCCGGGGGGCGCGCTCCCGAAGCCCGCCGGAGCCGCCGGGCGAAAGATGCGCTCGGCGATGAGCATGGCGATGACGCTGCAGACCGCCCCCGACAGGAGGAACAACCCCTCGATCAGCCCCGACAGGCCGAGCCACAGGGCGAACAGCAGCGCCGCGTAGCCGGCCCGCCTCACTAGTGGACGCCGCCAACCGCGCTCGCCGCCGCCACGCTCCGCGCCGCCCGCCTCGCCTGCGGCGTCTGCGTCATGCACAAGATCCAGCATGCGCCAAACCATAGCGAATGCGCCGCGATTATGCCCGCTCCCGCGCTCCGTATAATGCGGTGCGTGACGCTCGACTTCCGCATCGGCAGTTCCGACGCGCCCAAGGGCCACGCGCTCCTCTACTTCACCGACGCCGCCAACGGGCGGACGCTCGCTACCTACGTGCTCGTCCTGCCCATCAAGATGGACATCGCCAAGTATCTGCCGCCCATGCTTGCCTCCCAGCTGGGCAGCATCGCCGGCGGGCCCATGGGCTCGGGGTTGGGCGCGTTCGCCGCGCCCCCCGTGCCCGAGGAGGCGCCCGCCGTCGGCGCTCTCGAACGCCTCGCCCGCCTGCGCAACGACGACCTCATCGACGGCGGAAGCCTTGACGCCTCCGATGTCGCCCGCACGATGCAGGCCGCGGCCGACGCCGTACAGGAGTACGCCGCTCTCTACCAATCGCACGCCGACTCCGTGCCCGAGGTCGCCATTGCCGAGGCCGACCGCCTCCAAGACGCCGCCGCGTCCTCCGACGTCAACCGCGTGCTCTTCGAACTGCTGAGCGACCGCGACAAGCTCGCCGAACTGGCCAAGCTGATCGGCGTGCTGCGCTTCGCCCTCGACCGGGGCAATGCGGAGTTGGCGGGCGAAACGGAAGCGGCGATGGCCGCGCTGGAGGCGCTGCTGCCCAAGCACTACTGGGTCGAGCGCGTCCGCGCCGCCGCCAAAGACCTGTCCGGCCCCGGCGAGACGCTCTCGCGCCTCCTCATCGACCGCTCCTACCGCCTTCTCGAAGAAGACTTCGCCGGAGTGGAGCAGTTGGAGCGGCAGATAGAGGCGCTTACCGGCAGCGCATAGCCCGCCCCCGTTCTGCGCCTTGCAATGTAGGGGCAGGATTCAAACCTGTTCTCGTGCGGCGTCGTCCACCACGCCGTTGGCGCACCCTAGGAAGCCGTTTCAAACCTGTCCCCGCAGGGAGCGCCGAGGGGCGGCCAGCCCCTCGGCTGGGGGCGTGGGGGTTTACCCCAC